>DATKQI010000361.1:0-2358 GCA_035532755.1 Acetobacteraceae bacterium | reverse complement strand
AGGAGATGGTGGGAATCGCCCACGCCCACCGCCCGCACGCCTGCTGCCTCGTGCCCGAACACCGCAGGGAGGTGACGACGGAAGGCGGTCTCGATGTCGCCGGGCAGACCGATACCCTCCGCCCCGCCATCGCCGCGCTGTCGGCCGCCGGAATTCGCGTGTCGTTGTTCATAGACCCCGATCCGCGCCAGCTTGAAGCAAGTGCCGCCGTCGGTGCCGCGGTGGTCGAGCTGCACACCGGCGCCTATGCCGAAGGCCGGCCCGGCGAGCTGGACCGGCTGCGCGCGGCGGCGGCGCAAACGACCGGGCTCGGCCTCGAATGCCACGCCGGCCACGGGCTCACCTTCGACAACGTGATCCCGGTCGCGGCCCTGCCGGAGGTGAAGGAGCTGAACATCGGCCATTACCTGATCGGCCAGGCGATCCTGGACGGGCTGCCCGCCACCATCCGGCGGATGAAGGAGCTGATCGCCCAGGCCCGCCGGTGAGCCCGCCGCTCACCCGCGCCGCCCTTGCGGCGCTGGACGCCGCCGATCCGCTGGCCGCCTTCCGCAACCGCTTCACCCTGCCGCCCGGCGTGATCTACATGGACGGCAATTCGCTCGGCGCGCTGCCGAACGCCACGCCCGCGCGGGTGGCGGAAGTGGTGGCGACGGAATGGGGCCAGGGCCTTATCGGCAGTTGGAACCACCATGGCTGGATCGATCTCGCCTCCCGTGTGGGCGAGAAGATCGGCCGGCTGATCGGCGCGCCCGCCGGCTGCACGGTGGTGGCCGATTCCACCTCGCTCAACGTGTTCAAGGCCCTCGCCGCCGCGCTGGAACTCCGGCCCGGCCGCCGGGTGATCCTCTCCCAGCGCGGCAATTTCCAGACCGACCTCTACATGGCCCAGGGACTCATCCGCCATCTCGGCGGGCGGCATGAGCTGCGGCTTGTCGAACCCGAAGAAATCCCGGCGGCACTGGACGACACCGTGGCCGTACTGCTGCTCACCCATGTCGATTACCTCACCGGCCGGCTGCACGACATGGCGGCGATCACCCGGGCCGCGCATGCGGCCGGTGTGCTGACGGTATGGGATCTCGCCCATTCCGCGGGCGCCGTGCCGGTCGATCTGGCGGCGGCGAAGGCCGATTTCGCGGTCGGCTGCGGCTACAAGTTCCTCAACGGCGGGCCGGGCGCGCCCGCTTTCTTCTTCGCCGCCCCGCATCTGCATGCACACATGCGCCTGCCGCTCACCGGCTGGCTCGGCCATGCCGCCCCGTTCGATTTCGACGGCGCGTGGCGGCCCGCCGCCGGCATTGCCCAGGCCATCGTCGGCACCCCGCCCATCCTCAGCCTGTGCGCGCTGGAGGTGGGGGTGGATATCGCCCTGGAAGCGCCGATGGCGCAGGTGCGGAAAAAGTCCCTCCGCCAGACCGCGCTGCTGGCCGAACTGGTCGGGCAGGAATGCGCGGGCCACGGCTTCCGCCTCGTCACGCCGCGGGCGGAACCGGAGCGCGGCAGCCAGGTGTCGCTCGCGCACCCGCACGCCTACCCGATCATGCAGGCATTGATCGCCGCCGGCGTGACCGGCGATTTCCGCACGCCGGACATCCTGCGCTTCGGCATCACGCCGCTCTATCTGGGCTATGCCGAATTATGGGATGCGGTGCGGATTCTGCGCGGGATCATGCAGGCGGGCACATGGCGGGAAACGCGGTTCCACGCCCGCCAGGCCGTCACATAAGGAAGAGGCCGGGACGGAATGGCCGCCCCGGAGCCATACGGCAGGCGGATCAGGCCGCCTTCTTCGCCTGGGCGCGGACGATGCGCCGCTTCATCCCGCGCGCTTCCTCCGGCAGGCGCCGGTCCGGCGTCGTCAGCAGGAAGGCGTCGATGCCGCCATTATGCTCGATGGTGCGCAGCGCGCGGGTGGACACCCGCATCCGCACGGGCATGCCGAGCACGTCCGACATCAGCGACGCATCCTGCAGGTTGGGCAGGAAGCGGCGGCGGGTCTTGTTGTTGGCGTGGCTGACGTTGTTGCCGGCCAGAACGGTCTTGCCGGTGATTTCGCATCGGCGGGACATCGCAATACCCTCAGCTCAGGGCGCGAGCCACGCTCGGCGCCAGTTCATGGAGAAGCGCGGGTTATGGCGAACCGAACCGCCCGCGTCAAGGATCGGTCTTGCCGCCCAGCCAAGTACGTCACGCGGTCCCGGAATGTTCCGGCCGCTCCGCCTCGTCGCGCAGCTCGCCCGACCGCACGGACTGGATGGCGTTGTTCAGCACCTGCACGATCGCCTCGTCCGTCATGCTGCGGGCGAGCAGGCCCATCGCGCCGCCCAGCAGGGCGGAGGCCACGGCAAGGGAGCC
>DATKQI010000360.1:0-13099 GCA_035532755.1 Acetobacteraceae bacterium | reverse complement strand
GCGCCTCCGCATCCACGTAGCTGAACAGCTTGCCGCCCTGCCGATCCCGTCCTCGCACCGCACACCTCGCCTCCAGCCCATCGGCAAAGCGAATCAAATCAGAGCCGGGTTAGGCAAGCCCTTTTTCCGCAGCCTGTTAAGTGCGTGCTATGCGGGGATCATCCAGCCCGCAATGCTGAATGCGTCCTGCATGTCGATCACGTGATTCCCTGGTCGAAGGGCGGCAAGACATCAGAGGGCAACCTCCGAACACTATGTGCTACCTGCAACGTCGGTCGGGGTAACCGGTTTGCCGATTAGGGGCTTCAAACTTGCAGGACCGCAATAGCTTAATTAGAGGGCTATGGCGTAGGCGTAGTGCTCATCTTCGTCGAGCGTGGCCCGCCAAACCTATCCCGCAGCACGCCTGATTGTCCTCTACCCGGCTCGCGGTCATCGGGCGTCGGCGTCATTCAGCTGTGCGGCATTGAAATTGGCATCAAATGATGACGATATCGTGCCGAACACGGAGGTTCAAAGATGCGGACGACGCTCGCGCTGAACGACGAGCTGGTGGCCAAGGCTCAGGCTTTCACCGGCCTGAAGGAAAAGTCCAGCTTGGTCCGCGAGGCGCTCAAAGCCCTCATCGAGCGGGAAAGTGCGCGGCGGCTCGCGAGGCTCGGCGGCAGTGAGCCAGGTCTGAAAACGCCCCGCGGCGACGTTCTACCTCTTCGTGATCCTGGTCGACACGTCGGTTTGGGTTGACCATCTGCGCGCGGGCGGCGAAGCGCTCGCAAGCTGGCTTGAGGCGGGGATGGTTTTGACGCATCCCTTTGTCGTCGGTGAGCTCGCTTTGGGCAATCTGCGTTAGCGCGAGCTCGTGTTGAACGCCATGTCGGACCTGCCCCGCGCCAGTGTCGTCACAGATGAGGAAGTCACGCGCTTCATCACTCGCCGTGCCCTGTTCGGGCGCGGCATCGGGTATGTCGACGTCCATTTGCTCGCCGGGGTACAATTGACCGCCGGGGCGGAGCTGTGGACAAACAACAGGCGGCTGCACGATGTCGCCGCGCAGTTCGGCGTGGCGTTCGCGCCACGACGGCACCGCCGCTCATAGGCCCATGGCGTGGATATGGTGCTCATGTCGGCCATGGCCCGCCAAAGCAGCGTCCGGCCCTTCAGCTTTTCAGCGATGCCCCCAGCCGATCCAGCAGCGCGCCCGTGCCGTGTTCGCGCGAGCCTGCATCGTCATGCCCGTCCAGGAACGCGCCCTGTTCCGTCACCATCAGCGTCGTCCGGCCGGCGCCTGCCGGTTTGAGCTGCAGGGTGGCGAGCGAGACCGAGATCTTCTTGTCGTCCAGGTGCATCTCGTAGGTGTAGACGATGCGCTCGTTCGGGATGATGTCGTGATAGACGGCATCAAAGGTGGAGGCGGCACCGCCTTGCCAGCGGCCTTTCAGCCGCTCCCGCCCGCCGACGCGGAAATCCATCCGCCGTTCCAGCAACTGCCATTGGCCTTCGGCGCCGCTGAACCATTTGCTCTTTGCCGCCTCGTCGGACAGGGCATTGAAAACACGTTCGGCCGGCGCGTCGTACGTCCGTTCCAGATGGAACGTCGCGTGCACCGCCGAGCGGTTCGCATCGCCCCCGTCCCGAATCCGTGACACCTCCATCTGCAGCCGGTCCAGCGTCTGGCTCCACCCTTCGGGCGCGCCCGTCACCATCCATGCCGCCTCCGGGGCCAGCACGGTGTAGGTCTGCACGATGTCGAGCCGCGTGCCGCAGGCTTCGTCGGTGAAGTTCGCCTCCGTATAGGCGCGGAACAGGGGGCGGCCCTGCGCATCCTCCACGCGCAGGTCCAGCACCAGCCGGTCAACGGGCGAAACCTCCGCGAAGGTTCCGCGCAGCCAGTGCTCCACCCCGTCGGGCGCGCGCATGAGAACCTCGAACACGCCGCCACCGCGCATCTCCACCCTGGCCTCCGGCACGGTGAAGCCCGCCGGGCAGAACCAGCGCTTCACATGGTCGGCGGTACTCCAGGCCCTGAACACCATCTCGCGCGGGGCGGGGAAGATGCGGGAAATCCTCAGCGGCGCGGGCTGGGCCGCCGCGCCTTTTTCAACTGCCTGCGCCATGATCGCTTCCTTCGTTCTTCAGGGTTTCGAGGTATTGGCCGAGCCGGTCGAGCCGGTGTTCCCACTCGGTCCGCCTCTGGCTGATCCATTGCTCCGCCCGGGTCAGCGCTGCCGGATCGATCCGGCAGGTGCGCACCCGGCCGACCTTCTCCGAATGCACGAGGCCGGAACTCTCCAGCACGGCGAGGTGCTGCATCACCGCGGGCAATGACATGACGAACGGCCGCGCAAGCTCGCTCACGGAAGCCGGGCCGCGCGACAACCGTTCCACCATCGCCCGGCGTGTGGGATCGGCGAGCGCTTGGAAGACCAGATCGAGGGGTGTTTGTTGGTTAAGCACATCCTTTAGTATCATGCCCGCAACAGCTAAGCAATCACTTTAGTATCCGGATGCAGGCCGCCGATGGCCTCAGGAGGGTGGGAGAGAATGTTGAGCAGGCGCCCGAACGGGTCGCGGACGTAGAAGCGCCGCACGCCCCAGGGCTCATCGGCCGGGCCGTACTCGATCGGCAATCCCACGGCGAGGACGCGCCGATGGACCTCCGTGAAGTTGTCCACCTCGATCGAAAGGTCCGGCACGGGCGTGCCCGATCCGCCTTCGGTCGCGATGCTGATCTGGGGCGGCGCGGCCCCGTCGGTGGCGAAGGTCATGATCCAGCCGTGATCCATCACCACCCGCAGCCCGAGGATGTCCGCATAGAAAGCCCTGGCATCGCCCGGCCGATCGGTGGCGATGTTGGCGACGATGCGCTTCACCGTCATGCGCCCTCCTGTGTCTCCAGCGGCCGCGCGTCCGCTTCGCCGACGACCTCGCGCATCGCGACCAGGGTGCGGAAACCCCGCACGTTCGAGTCCGCGAGAAAAAGCGCCCGTGTCAGCGCCTCGTACGCCTCCATCGAGGCGAGGCGCAGCACCAGCACCCAATCGGCCTCCCCGGTCACGTACCAGCAGTGCCGCACCTGTGGGCAGGCGCGCACGCGGCGGGCGAAGGCATCCAACTCGGCCGCGCCTTCCCGCTCCAGGGAGACAAGCGCGACCACGGTGAGCGGCAGGCCGACCGCGGCGGGGCGCACCACGGAAACATCCGCGGCAATCACGCCTTCACGCCGCAGGCGGCGCAACCGGCGCAAGGCGGCGCTTTCGGACAGGCCGGCCTTTTCCGCCAGCATCCGCGCGGGAAGCTGGTTGTCGCGCTGCACGAGGCGCAGCAGGGCAAGGTCCAGGCGGTCGAGGGCGGGTTCCGGCATTGCGCAGCAATGTTACGCCGGAAATCGGCACGACAACACCGTATTTCGGCGCCACCCGGCGGGCATTGCGGGGCAGGATGGCGCCATGCAACACGAACCATTCCTGATCGATGCCGATACGCCGGCCGCCCTGCTCCGGCTCTGTCCCGCCCATGCCGCCACGCCGCTGCGGGCGCTGCCCCGGCTTGCGGATGCGCTGGGCGTGGCCTCGGTGCTGGTGAAGGACGAGGGGCAGCGGCCGCTGGGCAGCTTCAAGGCGCTCGGCGGCGTATATGCCGGGCTGCGGGCGCTGGCCCGCGCCGCCGGAATGCCCGTGGCCGGCCTGCTGGACCCCGCACGGCCCCGCACCCCCCTGCCCGCGCTTGTCTGCGCGAGCGATGGCAACCATGGGCTCGCCGTTGCCGCCGCCGCCCGGTTGGCGGGCACGCGGGCGCGGGTCTTCCTGCCCGCCATTGTGCCCGAGGCGCGCGCGGGGCGCATCGCGGCCAAGGGTGCCGAGATCGTACGCGTGGCCGGCACCTATGATGAAGCCGTGCGCGCGGCCGGCCTGGCGGCGCGGGACGGAGGGGCGCTGCTGATCGCCGACACCACCGAGGACCCGGCCGATCCGGTGGTGCGGGACGTGATGGCCGGCTATGCGGTGATGGCGGAGGAAATCAGAACGCAGATCGCAGCGGACGGACATGCCGCGCCCACGCATCTGTTCGTGCAGGCGGGCGTGGGTGGCCTTGCCGCGGCGATGGCCGATGCGCTGCACGCCCTCATGGCACCGCCCGCCCGGATCGTGGTGGTGGAACCTGCGGGAGCCGCCTGCGTCGCAGCCGCACTCGCGGCGGGGCGGCCCGTCGCGGTGTCGGGCGCGCTGGAGACCGCTGCGGAAATGCTGTCCTGCGGCGAGGCCTCCGCCCCCGCGCTGGCTATTCTGCAACGTCATGCCGCGCAGGCGCTGGCCGTGTCCGAAGCAGCGCTGCTGGAGGCCCCCGGTTTCCTCGCGGCCTATGATGGCCCAGGCACGACACCCTCCGGCGCGGCGGGGGTTGCCGGCGTGCGCGCGGCGACCGCAGACCCCGCGCACGCGGCCCGGCTCGGCCTCGGGCCGGAAAGCCGTGTGCTGCTGCTTGTGACCGAAGCCGTTCCCGCTGGAGAATGACGGAATGAACGACCGCGCGCCTGCCGATGCCACGGACCTGCTTGCCCAACTGGTCGCCATCCCCTCCGTGAACCCGGATCTCGTGCCGGGCGCGAACGGGGAGGCGGCCATTGCGGATTTCTGCGCGGCGTGGCTTGGCGCCCGCGGTTTCGAGGTGCACCGGCTGGAGGATCAGCCCGGTCGACCCAGCATCGTCGGCATCGCGCGGGGGGCGGGCGGCGGGCGGTCCCTGATGCTGAACGGCCATTACGATACGGTCACGCTCGCCGGCTACGGCGGCGATCCGCTGGCCGCCGAGCGGCGGGGCGGCAAGCTGTTCGGGCGCGGCTCCTTCGACATGAAATCCGGCGTGGCGGCAATGATGGTGGCCGCCGATCGCGCCCGGCGGTCCGGGCTCCGCGGCGATCTGCTGGTCGCCTGCGTGGCGGACGAAGAACATGCGAGTTTCGGCACCGAAGAGGTGGTGGCGCGCTTCCGCACCGATGCCGCCATCGTCACCGAGCCGAGCCATCTGCAACTGACGATCGCGCACAAGGGCTTCGCCTGGTTCGATGTGGCGGTGCACGGCCGCGCGGCCCACGGCTCCCGCCCGGAGCTGGGGGTGGATGCCATCGCGAAGGCCGGCCGGTTCCTGGTGGAGCTGGAAGCGTGGGATGCGCGGCTGCGCGCGAATCCCAGCCATCCGCGGCTCGGTTCGGGGTCCGTGCATGCCTCGCTGATCCGGGGCGGGCAGGAATTGTCCAGCTACCCGGCGGAATGCCGCATCGGGCTGGAGCGACGGACGGTGCCGGGCGAGACCGGCGAGACGGTGGCGGCCGAGCTGCGCGCGATCCTGGACCGGCTCGCCGCCGAAGACCCGGCGTTCCGGGCCACGCTGCTGCCGGGGCTGGTGCGCCCGCCGTTCGAGGTGGCGGAGGATGCGCCGGTGGTGCAGGCGCTGCGCGGGGCAGCGACACGGCGCCTGGGGCAGGCACCCGCCCTGCGCGGCGAACCGTTCTGGACGGATTGCGCCATCCTGGCCGGGGCCGGCATCCCGGCGGTGATGTTCGGCGCAGACGGCGGCGGGGCGCACTCGGCGGAGGAATGGGCGGACGAGGCGAGCGTGGCGGCGCTGGCCGACATCCTGTGCGAAACGGCGAAGGATTTCTGCGGATAGCGCCGCATCGTCGCCCCTTGGCTCCGCCGTTCCGTGTGGCCATGTCTCCCGGTGCCGGATACCCGGCACAACACAGAGGAGGGTGCGGCCGTGTGGCCCATGTCCCGCAGCAAGACCCGGATGCCGGCGGAGGGTGAATTCCTGCCGGGAACGGACACGCCGATCCCGGCGCCGGCCCGGCATTTCGTCAGCGGCCACCCGATCATCCCGCCCTTCCCCGATGGGCTGGAGCAGGCGGTGTTCGGCCTCGGCTGTTTCTGGGGGGCTGAGCGGTTGTTCTGGCAGCTTGACGGCGTGTTCACCACAGCCGTGGGGTATGCCGGCGGCCAGACCGCGAACGCCACCTATGAACAGGTCTGCTCCGGCCGCACCGGGCATGCGGAGGTGGTGCGCGTGGTGTTCGACCCGCGGCGCATCGCCTACACGGACCTGCTGCGCGTGTTCTGGGAAAGCCACGATCCCACCCAGGGAATGCGGCAGGGCAACGATGTCGGCACGCAGTACCGTTCGATCATCCAGTGCACCACCAACGGGCAGCGAAGCGAGGCCGAGGCATCCCGCGTCAGCTTCCAGGCAGCGCTGACGGCCGCCGGGCGCGGACGGATCACCACCGCGATCGAGGATGCCGGGGCCTTCCACTATGCCGAGGGCTATCACCAGCAATATCTGGCGAAGAACCCCGACGGCTATTGCGGGCTTGCCGGCACCGGAGTCACCTGCCCGGCCGTTCCGGCCTGATCCTCGCCGTCCCGCAGGCGGCAGAGATGCACATGGCGAGGCTGCAGCAAAACCACCGCGGCCATGCCTTCGGACAGGGTGATATCGGGCACGGCCGAGCGGTGCAGCAGCACATCGAGCGGCAGCCCGCACCCGCTTTCGCCATGGATGCGCCAGGCCAGCCCCTCCTCCCGGATCGTGATGAGCCGGAGGGGGATCGCGTCCATCCCCGGCGGGGCGGCCGTGCCCGGCGCGGCAAGGCCGATGTCGGTCGCGTGAACAACCACGCCGACTGTCATTCCCGGCCGCAACCAGTCCGGCGCCGGCGCGCGCAGGACGATGCCATCCACCGCCACCTCCGCCCATTCGCCGCGAAGCTCGCGCACTAGCCCGGTGAACAGGTTGCGGAAGCCGACCAGGCGGGCGACGTCCAGGCTCACCGGCGTGCCGAACACCTGCCGCGGCGTGCCCTCCTGCACGATGCCGCGGCCGATCATCACCGCCGTCCAGTCCGCCAGGACCGCCAGATGCGGATCGTGCGTCACCGCGAGCGTGGGCAGGCCGAGGTGGCGCACCTGTTCGATCAGCTCGGCCATCAGCTCGTCGCGCGTCGCCGGGTCGAGCGCGGAGGTCGGTTCGTCCAGCAGCAGCAGTTGCGGCTGCCGCGCCAGCGCGCGGGCGAGCGCGACCCGCTGCTGCTGCCCGCCGGACAGTTCCTGCGGATGGCGCTCGATCGCCGCCCCCTCCATGCCGACCTGGGCGAGAAGTGCCCGCGCGCGCTCCTTGCGCTCGATTGTGTGGCGGGGCAGCGGGAAGGCCACGTTCTCCCAGGCGCGCAGATGGGGGAACAGTGCGTAGCCCTGCGGCATGTAGCCCACCGGCCGGCGCTGCGGCGGCAGGCCGGCGAAGGGTTCGCCGATGGCCGGCAGCAGGCCCGCGATGGCCTGGAGCAGGCTGGTCTTGCCCTCTCCGCTCGGCCCCAGCAACACGGTGAAGCCGCGCAGATCGAGCCGGGCATGCAGGGTGATGGGGGCGGTCAGCCGGTAGTCGATGCGCATGGCGCCATTACAGCACCATCCGCCGGCGGGAAGCGATGCCGAGCCACAGCGGCAATGGCAGCGCTACCACCAGGAACACCCACAGCAGCGGATAGACCGCGGAAAGCCCGATATCCTGCAAATTCACCCAAAGCTTCACCGGGATGCCCTGCGGGTAGTAGGCGACGATGAGCACGATCCCGAATTCCCCCAGCGCCCGCACCCAGGCGAGCGCGAGGCCGGCGGCCAGCCCCAGGCGCGACAGCGGCAGCGTGACTTGAAGAAACACCTGCCATGGCTGCTTGCCGAGGGTGAGCGCGATCTGTTCCAGGTCCTGCGGCACCGCCTCGAACGCCGCGCGGGCGGCGATCACGAAATACGGCATCGCGCCATAGACCTGCGCGAGGATGAAGGCCGGTGCGCTGTTGGTGAGCACCAGCCCCGCCCGCCCGAGCAGCGCGCCCGCGCTGCTGTAGGGGCCGTAGAGGGAGGTGAGCAGGATGCCCATGGCGAGCGGCGGGGTGAGCAGCGGCAGCAGCAGCAGCGCATCGGCCACCGCCTTGCCGCGAAACCGGTGCCGCGCCAGCCACCAGGCGAGCGGCGTGCCCAGCCCGACGATGATGGGCAGGGCGGCGAGGCTGTAGATCAGCGACACGCCGACCGCGCCGAGATCGCCGCCGGCGAGCCGCAGCCGGCCCCATTGCGTCACGAACGCCAGAGCAAGGAACGGCGCGGCGAGGAAGGCAAGCGCGAGCGGCCCGAGCACGACGGCAACGCGCCGGCCCGTCGGGCGCGAAAGGCGGCTCAGAGATTGCCGCCCTTCGGGGCGGCATAGCCGTTCTGCTTCAGCATGGTCTGGCCGGCGGGGCTTTGCAGGAAGGACAGGAACGCCTCCCCCAGCGCATGGTCGGGCGCGTTGTTCAGCACCGTGGCATAGAATACGAGCGGCTGCGGCGATACTGTCTTCCGCTGGCCTGTTTTCGTGACCATCCGTAAGTTCACCTTGCTGTACCAGCCCTGCACCATGGCCGGGTTGCTGAGGTTGAGCTGGTCGGGCAGCTTCACATACGGCAGGTGGTGGGAGATCACCGCGCTCTGATAACCCGAGGACGCATCGAGCTGGCCGGATTCGAGACGGCTGAGCAGCGACGGTTCCGTGAAGATCTGCGCGGGATTGCCGGTCGGCCCCAGGATCGTCTTCGCGAGATTCGGCTGATGATAGTACCGCCCGGCCAGCTTCATCATCAGGATGATGTTCTGGCCCTGCGGGTCGGTGGCCGGATCGGTGCGGCCGAAGCGCAGCCCCTTGCTCTGCAGCACCTGCCACCACGGTGCGCCGCCGGCCGAAGCGGCTTTCAGCGCGGGCGCGAAGCGGCTTTTCGGGCTGTAGGCGATCACCATCTGCGTGCTGGCCACCGGCACGGCGGCGCCGATCAACCCGGCCTTCTTCAGGATCTCGATCGGCCCGGGCGTGATCGAGACGAAAACATCCGCCTGCATCTTCTTCGCCGCCAGCAGGTGCGCCAGCCCGTAGGCGCCCTGCCCGATGCCCTGGTATTGCGCTTCATGCGCCTTGGCGAAGGCGGGGCCGAGAAAGCGATCCATCACCACGCCCATGGACCCCGCATAGGCCACGCGGATGGTCTGCGCGGCCTGCGCCTGTGTCAGGCCCGCTGCCAGTGCCAGGGTTGCCGATGCCAGACAGGCCAGAAAAATCCCGCGCATGTTCCCTCGCCGCTCCCGCTTGCATCTGCCGTGGACGATATGTTCATCCGACGATATCGCCGAATGAACATATCGTCAAAGGAGTGGTCAGACGGATGGGTGCGGCTGGGCAGAATGCCGATGGCGCGCGCGGCGGAGCAGCACGATGCCGATGGCGAGCAGAATCACGCACGCCAGGATGGCGATCCCGATCGCGGCATAGGGCGGGCCTGGCCCTTTGCCGGTGCGCAGGGAAGCGACCTGGCCGGCGGTGACATGAACGGCGGGGTTTCCGAACTGCCGTTCCATGTAGGTGGCCAGCCGTGCGATCTGGCCATTGTCCAGAGCCGCGAAGGCCGGCATGAAGACATCGCTGTGCGGGGTGCGCCGCTGCACCCCGCTCAGGATCACCATGACGAGGTTGTTCGCGCGGGATGCGCCGACCGTGGTGTCGTGGATCAGCGGCGGGAAATAGCCGCCCTTGCTGCCCGTGCCTGTCACGCCGTGGCAGCTTGCGCAGTTGCCGCTGTAAAGCTCCGCCCCGCTTGCCGCCGCTGTACTTGCCGTCACGCCCGACCGTCCGCGCAGCACGGCTTCATAGACGGCGGGCGTGCCATGGGCGAAGCGCGGTTTCTTCCCGTCCCCGCCCGATATCGGCCGCAGGCTGCGCAGATAGGTCACGATCGCACGGAGATCGGCGGCGTGCAGATGGCTCAGGCTGTGCTGCACGGCCTCGGCCATCGGGCCGGCGGCCCAGGCCTTGCCGGGCGCGATTCCGGTGGACAAGTAGCCGACGATGTCACGGCTGCTCCAGCCGCCGATGCCGCCGGCCTTGCTCGGCGTGATGTTGTAAGCGAACCAGGAACCCACCGCCCCGCCCGCAAGGCTGCGGCCCGTTTCCAGCCCCATCGTCAGGTTGCGGGGGGTGTGGCAGGTGCCGCAATGTTCCAGCGCGTTCACCAGGTAGGCGCCGCGATTCCACGCGGCCGATTTGCCCGGATCGGGGCGGAAGCGCGCATTGCGGAAGTTGAGCAGCTTCCAGCCCCAGAGAATCCACCGCTGGTTGAACGGAAAACCGAGACGGTCCGCCGGGATGACGTTATGGACCGGCGGCAGGCTGAACAGGTACGCCTTCATGGCGAGAATGTCCGGCCGGGACAGCAGGGTATAGGAATCGTAGGGAAAGGCCGGATACAGGTTCTTGCCGCTCTTGCCGACGCCGCGCTGCATCGCCCGGACGAAATCGCTGTCGCTCCAGGTTCCGATGCCCGTTGTCCTGTCCGGCGTGATGTTGGACGAATAGATCGTTCCGAACGGCGTTGGCACCGCATAGCCGCCCGCCATCGGCTTTGACGGGTCGATCGTGTGGCAGGCCTGGCAATCCCCGGCGATCACCAGATAATGCCCGCGGGCGATCAAGGCCGCGTCCGGCTTCGGTTGTGCCGCGGCGACGCCGGGTACCGCAAGCCAGCAACCGGCGGCGAACGCCCATGCCGCGCACATCCGCCGCAGCCCCGATTGGTGCAGAAGCGCGTTCATCGTGACGATTTCAGCAGATCGGCGAGCCGCAGGCTCAGCGCGGATAACGTCAGCGTGCAGTTCACGGTGCCGGCCGTCGGCATCACGCCGCTGGTCGCGAGGAACAGGTTTTCGTGATCGTGGGTGCGGCACTGCCCATCCACCACTGAATCCTTCGGATCGGCACCCATGATGACCGAGCCCATGATGTGGTTGTTGGGCGCGAAATGATCGTCGAACGTGACCTCCCGCCCGCCCAGGAGTTGCGCGATGCGGGCATAGGCCCTGTGCGTGTGGGCGGCGCTGCGCCGCACGTAGTCGCCGACCTGGTACGTGATCTCGGGCTGCGGGATGCCGAGCGCATCCTTGTGATCCTTGCTGAGCACCAGGCGGTTTTCCGGATCCGGCAGGATTTCGTGGAAATTGTTGATGTTCACCGTGTGCGCCGACCGGTAGCGGATTTCCTGATCGAGCCGCGCGCCCGTCAGCCCCATCGACAGCACCTTCAGCGTCGCCTTCCGCGTCTGCACCTGGTTGTTCAGGTGCAGCTTCTTGGCCGCGTATCGGGAACGGAACGGGCCGTCGCGGAAATTCACCACGGAGGTCATTTCCATCGCCCCGCGCCCCGGCCACAGGGCTTCCTTGGCCAGGAACGTCACGCCGGTGCCCGGATGGTCCATCATGTTGCGGCCGACCTGGCCGGAGCTGTTCGCCACCCCGTGCGGCTGGCGATCCTCCGCCGAGAAAAGCAGCAGCTTGGGCGTTTCGATCCCGTTCGCCGCCAGCACGAAATACTTGCCGGTGACGCGATGCGACGCACCGTTGCCATCCTTGAAGTGAACGGCGCTGACGCGGCCCCGCGCATCGACCTCCACCCGATAGACGACGGCCTCCGCGATCAGCCTCGCACCCGCTTTCCGCGCCTTCTCTACATGGACGATGCCGTTGTACATTGCCGCGATCGGGCAGATCGGCATGCAGTTGTTGTTGCCGCAGCAGGGTGGCCGGCCGTCATACGCGGCGCTGTTCCGGCCCACCGGCTCCGGCACGACGGAAAAGCCGTTGGCGTTCAGCACGTCGGCGAAACGCTGGTCGTTGTAGGAGAGCGGCAGGGCGTCCATCGGATAGGGATGTGCGCGCGGCGACCCGAGATCGATCCCGTGGTTGGGGCCGGAACAGCCCAGCTCCACCTCGGCCCGATAGTACCAGGGCTCCAGATCGTCATAGCTGATCGGCCAGTCTCGCCCGACGCCGTAGAGGGTCTTCAGCCGGAAATCATTCGGCAGGAAGCGCCAGGTGGCGGCGGCCCAGTGCCACGTCGTCCCGCCCACCCAGCGGATGTATTGCTGCGCATAGGCCTGCGCATCCTGCCCCTTGAGGATGAGGTACCCGTTGCCTTTCCGGAACGGGGCGGGCACCCCCTGGGAGTGGCCTCCGGGCGCCGGCGACAGGCCGGCATAGGCCTTGTATTCAGGGTGCGGCGCGAACCGGCTGGGCGGGTACGGCACCATGTTGTCGTCTTTGGCCGGATTGTTCCGATAGTTCTCCACGATGCGCCAGCGCGGCACTTCCGGCCCTGCCTCCAGCATCAGCACCGAGGCGCCGGCCGTCGCAAGCCGGTGGGCGATCAACGCGCCGGCCACGCCGGAACCCACGATCACGATATCGGCGGAAAGCGCGCGGGCCATACCAGGGTCCTTGCCAGAGTGGGGCCAGAGTGAGGGCCAAAATGCGGGATCAGCGCGGGGGGTCGGCCCGGGGTGGCTTCGATGTCCATTCGCCCGGCGCGGCGCGGCAATACGATGGTGCGGTGAGCACATCGCCGACGGTGGCGAACATCAGCGCCTCGCGATAGGCGACCACCTCCCCCCCCGGCCCGTCGCCCGCAACGCCCACGTACCAGGCGGAGACAATGGCATGCAGTACCTCGGCCAGCTTCGGGTTCTGTTGGCGCAGGGCGGCAGCGAGCGGCTCCACTTTCGTCATGCCATGCGCGCGGGCAAAGCCTGCACAGGCCGAGACCTGGGCGCCGAAACCCGGCCGCGCTGCCGAAAGCACCGCGTTGAGGCGGCGACCCGTTTCCGGATCGAGGTTCGCCCTGCCCGTCAAAAGCCTCGACAACTGGAGAAATGCGGCATCGGCGGGCGGTTCGGGAGATGCGGCCCAGACGGGAGCAAATCCGCCCGAAGCGGCCATGGCCATGCCGGCAGCCGCCCCGGCCAACAGAGTGCGGCGCGCATAGCCTTCCATGGCGATGCGTCCCTGGCCCGGCTTTGGCGAATGTCGTACCCGCACGACTGATCGACTCCGCTCCTGCGCCGTGACAATGCACGGCCGGCGCCCAGGTTCCGTGGCGGCCTGTTGGGGCGGGGCGCCGCTTCATGCAAAGCTGGATGCCGACCCTGGACGGAGCGACGCATGAACGATCTGCTGCCCCTGGATTCCGGCGCCCGGCA
>DATKQI010000359.1:0-2426 GCA_035532755.1 Acetobacteraceae bacterium | reverse complement strand
GCCGTCGCGCCTCCGCCGCCGCAGCCGGCCGATCGAACCAGTGCCAGCACGTGGCGGCGGCCACCACATCGCACGAAGCCGCAGGCAGGGAGGTGTGCTCGGCGCCGCCCTGCACGTACTGCACCGGCGGCGAAGCGATCTGCCTTGCCTCGGCCAGCATCGCCGCTGACGGATCGACCCCGATCACGCTGCAGCCGCGTGCGGCAAGCGCTCGGGCGAACAGACCGGTACCTGTGCCGATATCCACGACGCGCTGCCCAGGATGGCCGACACCCAAGGGCGAGAGCCGGCCGAGGAAGTCGGGCGGGAAGCCCTGGCGGAAGCGTGCGTAATCGGCTGCCGCCCGACCGAAATCCACAAAATCCGCCATGTATTTCCTTTCGCCACACGGGAACCAGCGCGATTCACGATCGGCCAGCCGCCGTGCGTCATGCAAGCCGGCCGGATTGCCGCCGCGCGCTTCGCCATTAGACTGCGGATGGCAACGCGGGAGAAGCCGGTGAGCGAGACGGATTTCATGACGGCCGGGGAACTGGCCGCGCTGTTCCGCAGCGGCGCGCTCTCGCCGGTCGAGGCGCTGGAAGCGGCTCTTGCGCGGGCCGAGATCGTGCAGCCGCGATTGAACCCGTTCCGGCTGGTGGATGCGGCGCAGGCCCGCGCGGCCGCCCGGGCGGCGGAGGCGCGGTATCGTGCCGGCGCACCGCTTTCGCCACTGGACGGCGTACCCGCCGCGATCAAGGACAACCACGCCTTCGCCGGCCAGCCGAAGACTGCCGGCAGCCGCAGCAACGCGCAACTGCCGCCGATGACCGAGGATGCTTTGCACATTGCCCGGCTGCGGGAGGCCGGCGCGGTGATCTTCGCCCGCACCAACATGCCCGACCTGGGCTGGAAGGGCGTGAACGACAGCCCGCTGCACGGCGTGACGCGCAACCCGTGGAACGCGGACCTCACGCCTGGCGGGTCCTCCGGGGGATCGGCGGTCGCTGTGGCAACCGGCTGCGCGGCGATCGCGACAGGCGGGGACGGTGGCGGATCGATCCGCATTCCCGCGGCCTTCACCGGCACGTACGGGCTGAAGCCCACCACCGGGCGCATCCCCGGCCTGTACGACAGCCCGGCCGGAGACCTTGTCGCCCCCGGCCCGATCACCCGCTGCGTGGCCGACGCGGCAGCGGCGATGGCGGTGATGTGCTGCGGCGACGTGCGCGATCCGATGGCCGCCGCCCTGTCGGTGCCGGATTTCGTGGCCGAGGCAGGGCGCGGCGTGGCCGGGCTGCGGGTGGCCGTGTCCGCCACCTGCGGGTTTGTGGAGATGGATGCCGCACGGCTCGCCCCTATCGAGGAGGCGGCGAAGGTGCTGGCCGATGCAGGCGCGATCGTGGAATGGGCCGATCCGCCGGCCTGGAATGCACGGGATGCGTTCGCGACGATCTGGGAGGCCGCCTATGCCTCGGCGGTCGTGGCGATGAGCGGCGAGCAGGTCGCGCTGCTCGACCCCGGCCTGATCGAGGTGGCGCGGCGCGGCATGATGGGCTCGGCCGCGGCAGAGAAGCTCGCCCAGGCCGAGCGCACGCGGCTGATGCACGCCTTCATCCGCTTCTTCGGCACGTGGGACCTGCTGGTAACGCCCACCATGCCGATCGCGCCTTTCGCGGCCGGGCCGGGGGTGAACACGCCCGATCCGGCGCGCTATCCCGCCTGGTACGACTGGACACCGTTCACCTGGCTGTTCAACGCGACGAAGATGCCCGCGGCGTCCTGCCCATGGGGGCTGGACGAAACAGGGCTGCCGCAGGGAGTGCAGGTGGTGGCGACGCATTTCCGCGAAGACCTGGTGCTGCGGGCGAGCGCGGTGCTGGAGGCGGCGAAGCCCTTCCAGGCACCACCGGAATAAGGGGGGGGCCGCCATGCGGCGCCAGCTCATCGACATTTCCATTCCGCTGGAGAACGACGTTCCGGCCGATCCGCCGATGCAGAAGGTTGCCATCACCTACCGCACGCACAAGGAGACGGCCGGCACGGTCGCCTCGTTCTTCCCCGGCCTCGCTTCGGAAGACCTGCCGGACGGCGAAGGCTGGGCGGTGGAGGAGGTGCGCATCTCCACCCACAATGGCACCCATCTCGATGCGCCTTGGCACTACCACTCGACCATGAACCGCGGCGAGCGTTCGATGACGATCGACGACGTGCCGCTCGACTGGTGCCTTCAGCCGGGCGTGAAGCTCGATTTCCGGCACTTCCCGGACGGATACGTGGCGAGCGCGGACGATGTAGAGGCGGAGCTGAAGCGCATCGGCCACGCGTTGCGGCCGTTGGAGATCGTCCTGGTCAACACCAGCGCGGGCCTGCGCTACGGGGAACCGGACTACGTGGCGAGCGGGTGCGGCATGGGCTATGCGGCGACGATGTACCTGCTGGAACGC
>DATKQI010000358.1:0-12355 GCA_035532755.1 Acetobacteraceae bacterium | reverse complement strand
GCTGATTCATCCCCGAAGATCCAGATCGTCGCGGATGCAGGCGCTGCGGTGGGAACCTTCCGCCGGGCGCAGCGCGGGCCGCGCCTCGGCGCAGGCCGGCAGCACATGCGGGCAGCGGGTGCGGAAGACGCAGCCGGAGGGTGGCTCCGCCGGGTTCGGCGGCTCGCCCGGCAACAGGATGCGGTTGCGCCGGCGCGCGGGGTCGAGGCTCGGGGCGGCGGAGAGCAGGGCGGCGGTATAGGGGTGGCGCGGGGCGGCGAACACCGCTTCCACCGGGCCTTCCTCCATCACCCGCCCCAGATACAGCACCACCACCCGGTCGCACACATGGCGCACCACCGGCAGGTCGTGGCTGATGAACAGCAGCGACAGGCCGAGCCGGCGGCGCAGATCGGCCAGCAGTGCGAGCACCTGCGCCTGCACGGATACGTCGAGCGCCGAAACGGGCTCGTCCGCCACCAGCAGGTCCGGCCCGGTGGCGAGCGCGCGGGCGATGCCGATGCGCTGGCGCTGGCCGCCGCTGAACGCATCGGGGAACCGGCCGGCATGCTCCGCCGTGAGCCCGACCTGCCGCAGCAGCGCGGCCACGCGCGCGGCCCGCTCGGCGCGGGGAACCAGATGATGGATGGCGAGCCCGTCGGCGATCTGCGCGCCGATCCGCCGCCGCGGATCGAGGCTGGAATAGGGATCCTGGAAGACGATCTGCATGCGCCGGCGCAACCGGCGCAGCGCGGCCGCATCGGCCCCGGCGAGGTCCGCACCGTCGAACCGCACCGTTCCCGCGCTCGGGGCCAGCAGCCCCAGCAGCAGCCGGCCGAGCGTGCTCTTGCCCGATCCGCTCTCCCCCACCAGCCCGATCGCCTCGCCGCGCGCCAGCGACAGATCGACCTCCGCCACCGCCTGCACCGCCCGCCGCCGGCCGAACGGCCCGAAACTGCCGCGCATCGGGAACTGCTTGGCAAGCCCGCGCGCTTCCAGCAGCGGGGCGGTCATGCGGATTAGGCTTCCAGCACCCGCCAGCGCAGGCAGCGGGTGCGCCGGCCGGGGGCGATTTCCGCCAGCTCCGGGTGCGCCGCCTCGCACGGCGCCTGCCGGTGCGCGCAGCGCGGGGCGAAGGCGCAGCCCGGCGGCAGCGCGTGCGGCGGCGGCACCGTGCCGGGGATGGGCGCGGGCGGCGGGCCGCCTTCCACCGGGGCGCTGGCGATCAGGGCGGCGGTGTACGGATGGCGGGGGGCGGTGAGCAGCGCCGCCGCCGCGCCTTCCTCCACCACCTCCCCGGCATACATCACCGCCACGCGGTCCGCGATCTCGGCCACCACCGGCAGGCTGTGGGTGATGAAGACCAGCGCCATGCCGCTCTCCCGCCGCAGATCGGCGAGCAGGTCGAGCACCTGGGCCTGGATCGTCACGTCGAGCGCCGTGGTCGGCTCGTCGGCGATCAGCAGCACCGGATCGTTCGCGATCGCCATCGCGATCATCACCCGCTGGCGCATCCCGCCCGACAGCTCATGCGGATAGGCCCGCGCGCGCCGCACCGGATCGGCGATGCCGACGCGGCGGAGCAGGCCGACCGCGCGCGCCCTGGCCGCGCGCGGGCCGAGCCGCTGGTGCGCGGTGATCGCCTCGGCGATCTGGTCTCCCACGCGGTGCACCGGGTTCAGGCTGCTCATCGGGTCCTGGAACACCATCGCCATCGCCGCCCCGCGCAGCCGGCGCAGCGCGGCTTCCGGCAGGCCCAGCAGTTCCTCCTTCCGCAGCAGCACCCGCCCCGCTGTCACGCGCGCGGCCGGCGGCAGCAGACCCATCACCGCGAGCCCGGTGAGCGACTTGCCCGAACCGCTCTCGCCGACGATGGCGAGCGTCTGCCCCGCCGCGACCGACAGCGACAGATCCCGCACCGGCCGGATCGGGCCTGCCGGCGTGTCGATCCGGATGGTCAGCCCCTCCACCAGCAGCGCCGTTCCCTCCGGCGCGCGGGATGGCGGCGGCAGCAGGCCGGGCGCCAGCGCCTCCGCCAGCCGGCGCGGCAGGGAGCGGCTTCGCTGCTGCGGGTCCACCACATCGCGCAGCGCATCGCACAGCGCGTTCAGCGCCAGCACGGCGATGCTCAGCACGAGGCAGGGCCACAGCAGCAGCAGCGGCGCCTGGGCCATCGTCGTCCGCGCCTCGCGGATCATCAGCCCCCAGGATGGGGTGGGCGGCACCACGCCGAGCCCGAGGAACGAAAGCCCCGCCTCCAGCACCACCGCCGAGGCGGCGGCGAGGCTGACCTGCACCAGCAGCGGGCCGGCGATGTTGGGCAGGATGGTGCGCAGCATGATGCGCGCCGGCCGCGCGCCCAGCGCCCGCATCGCCTCCACATATTCCTGGGAGCGCACGGACAGCACGCCGGCATAGGCCACGCGGGCGAAGCCCGGCACGAACAGCACCGACAGCACCAGGATCAGCGTGCCCGCGCCGGGGCCGAGCAGCGTGACCACCAGCAGCGCGAGCAGGATGGGCGGGAAGCACAGCACCACATCCATCGCCCGCACGGTGAGCAGTTCCACCACGCCGCGCAGGTAGCCGCCCAGCACGCCCAGCAGCGTGCCCACGAGGAACGCCGCCGCGGAGGATGCGGTCGCGACGAGGAGGGAGGTGCGCCCGCCCCGGATCAGCCGGGAAAGCACATCGCGCCCGTACTGGTCGGTGCCGAGCAGGTGTTGCGCGGACGGGCCGGCGAGCCGGTGCGCGATGTCCATCCGCACCGGGTTCGCGAGCCCGAGCATCGGCGCGACGATGGCGACGAGCGCGATCGCGCCGACCGCCGCCGCCGGCAGCCACAACCGGCGCGGCAACCCGCGCCTCATCCGTGGCGCACCCGGGGATCGAGCACGGCATAGAGCAGATCGACCACGAGGTTGAGGCCGACGAACAGCACCGAGATGACGAGGATGATGCCCACCACTTCCGGATAGTCGCGCGCGGCCACCGAATCGACCAGCAGCCCGGACAGGCCCGGCCAGTTGAACACGTATTCCACGAGCACGGTGCCGCCGAGCAATGTGCCGAGCTGCAGGGCGAGCACGGTGAGCACCGGCATCAGCGCGTTGCGCACGATGTGGCGCGTGAGGATGCGCCGCGCCGGCACCCCCTTCGCCCGCGCGGTGCGCACGAAATCGCGCGCCGCGACATCCAGCACCGAAGCGCGCGTCATCCGGAAGATCACGCCGGCGAGCGGCAGGCCGATGGTGACGGCGGGCATCGCCAGCATCGCCAGATGTTCCAGCGGATGGCGGGCGAACGGCACGTAGCCGCCCGCCGGCAGCCAGCGCAGGCGCTGGGCGAACACCAGCACCAGCAGCGTGCCGACGACGAACACCGGCACCGCCAGCGCGAGTGCCGCGACCCACGAGGCCACGCGATCGAACGCCCCGCCGCGCCGCACCGCCGCGACCGTGCCGCCGGGCAGGCCGAACGCCACGCCGAACACGCCCCCGGCGACGATGAGCTCCAGCGTGCGCGGCAGCCGGCGCAGGATTTCCGGCATCACCCGGCTGTCATCCTGCATCGAGCGGCCGAGGTTGCCGTGCAGCAGGCCGAGCATGCTGTGCGCGTATTGCGCGAGCAGCGGCTGATCGAGGCCGAGCTGGTGGCGCAGCTGCGCCACCGCCGACGGATCGGGCGCCACCCCGCCCTGGGAGAGCAGCAGCACCGCCGGATCGCCCGGCACCAGATGGACCGCCATGAACACCACGGTGGCGACGATCCACACCAGCACGAGCGAAATGCCGATCCGCCGCAACACCCAGATCATGTCAGGGCCGCAACCGCGACATCAGGCAAAGGACGTCTGAGCCAGCGTGCTGCCGGAATAGAAGGTGAGCGCGCCGGGAAGATTGGTGAAGCCATGCACATCCTTCGCCATCGCATAGCCCTGGGACCGCCAGGAGAGGCCGACGATGGGTGCCTCGGCCAGCACCAGCTTCTGCACGCGTTCGTAGATCGCCTTCCGCTTCACCGCGTCGAACTCGGCGCGGCCGGCCGCCAGCAGCGCGTGCAGCTTCGGCACCGCAAGCTCGTAGCTCCGCACGTAGGACGGCGGCAGCGACCCGTCGATGATGGAGCTGAGCCCGTCGGGGTCGTTGCTGTCGGTCGCCGTTCCCATCACGCCGAATTCGTACTGCCCCCGGTTGCCCAGCGCCACGCGGCTTGCCCATTCCGGCAGGTTGAGCTTCGCTTCGATGCCAAGGGCGGCGAGGTTCTGCTGCACCACCTCGGCGGTGTCCTTGTGCATGCCGTACTGCGCGGTGGAGAGCAGGGTGCAGGCGAAGCCGCCCGCCTTGCCCGCCTGCTTCAGCAGCGCCTTCGCGCGGTCCGTGTCGTACGCCCAGCCGTTGGCGAGCTTCGGATCGTAGTATTCGGTGCCGGGCGGGATCGGCGTGCCGGCGAGTGCGGCGCCGCGGCCGTAGAACGCCGCCTTCACGATCTGCTCCCGATGGATGCCGTGCGCCACGGCAAGCCGCACCCGCGCATCGGTGAACGGCCCGGCATGGCCGTTGAAGGTGAGGTACATGAACGGGCCGTTCGTGGTCTGCAACACCAGATGCGGGTTGGCCGCGATCGCGCCCATGGATTGCCAGGGCACGTATTCGATGATGTCCACATCGCCCGATTGCAGCGCGGCCACCCGCAGGCTTTCGTCCGGGTAGGCGACGAAGCGCAGGGTCTTCAATTTCGGCAGGCCGGGGCGGTAGAACTTGCCGAACGCCTCCAGCTCCACCGACACGCCGCGCTCGTGCGATTTCATCACATAGGGGCCGCAGCCCATCGGGCTGTGCGGATGGGAGCCGGCGGCGACGATGGGCATGTAGTAGCCGGCAAGCCAGATCGGCACCGTCACGGTCGGCTGCTTCATCACCAGCCGCACCGTCATCGGATCGGGCGTGTCGATCCGCGCGATGGTCTGCATCTGCTCGCGCATGTAGGCGGTGGAATGCGCCCCGGCGACCTGTTCCAGCGTCCATTTCACATCCGCCGCCGTGACTGGCTTGCCGTTGTGGAACACCGCCTTGCGCAGCTTGAACAGCCAGCCGGCATCGCCGTCCTTATGCCAGGATTCGGCGAGTTCCCCCTGCAATTTCCCCTGCGTGTCGTAGGACAGCAGGCCGCGGAAGACGAGAAGCTGGATGTTCGCCGCGGCGGTGCCGGCATTCGCCCAGGGCGCGAAGGTCGGCGGGTAGCTCGACAGCCCGAACCGCAGCGTGCCCGGCGGGCGGGCGGCACGGGCCTTTCCGCCCAGCAGCGGCAGGGCGGCGCCGGCGGCAAGCACGGCGCGGCGGGAAATCGGCATGATCGCCTCCTGTTCGTTTTTTTGGCCCGTCGTTTTCCTGATTATGCAGCCACGGCCTGCCGCCGTCAGCCGGCAATCCCGTACACGTGATCCGCCGTTGCGGTGTCGATCCGGCCTTCCGCCAGGTCGCGCGCCACGGCATCCCGCGCGCGCCCCGCGGGCGGGCCGTAGCCGCCGGCGCCTGGGGTGACGATCTCCACGATCTGCCCCTTCCGCAATGCCCCCGAACCGTGGTCGAACGGTGCCACGTCCTCGCTGAAGCGGAACGCGCCGCGCCCGCCCGGCAGGCCGCCGGCGAGGCCCCAGGGCGCGGAACGCAGGCGCGCGCCATCGATCCGCAGCCGGCAGTCGGCCTCCGCGCGATAGACCCGGCGCAGGCCCATGCCGCCCCGGAACGTTCCCGCCCCGCCCGATCCGTCCACCAGCTCGTAGCGCAGCAGCGTGAGCGGATATTCCAGCTCCAGCGCCTCCGCCGGCAGGTTGGAGGTGTTGGTCATGTGCACATGCACGCCGTCCAGCCCATCCTTCGTCGCGCGCGCGCCGGAGCCGCCGCCGATGGTTTCCAGATACACCCACAGGCTGCCGTCCGCCGGCTGCGTGCCGATGAAGGTGGCGGATGCGCAGGATCCGTTGCACGCGGCGATCACCCGTTCCGGCACCGCCTGCGCCAGCGCGCCGTGGATCAGATCGACCACGCGCTGGCAGGTGGCCACGCGGCCGTTCACCGCGGCGGGATGGCTGCAGTTCAGCACCGTGCCTTCCGGCGCGGTCACGCGCAGCGGGCGGGCGAGGCCGGCATTGGGCAGGATGGTCGGGTCGGCCACCGTCTTCACGGCGTAATAGACCGTGGACAGCAGCGCGGTATGGACGAGGTTGATGCCCGCGCGCACCTGTGGCGGGCTGTCGAAATGCAGATGCATCGCATCGCCGGCCACCGTGATCTCGACCGCGAGATCGAGCGGCGCGTCCAGCTCGGGGTTGTCGAACTGGTCCTCGAAGCGGTAGGTGCCGTCGGGGATCGTGCCGATGCCGGCCCGCATCTTCCGCTCGGCGTAGTCCTGCAGCGCGTCGCCGGCCGCCAGCACCGTTCCGGTTCCGTATTTCGCGCACAGCGCGCCCATCCGCTGCACGCCCAGCCGGTTCGCCGCCATCTGCGCGCGCAGGTCCGAAAGCCGCTCCCGCGGCACCTGGCAGTTGAGCAGGATCAGCTCCTGCACATCGTTTTGCAGCTCGCCCGCGCGGTAGAGGCGGATCGGCGGGATGCGCAGGCCTTCCTGGTAGATATGGGCATGGCCGCGATCGGCGAAATCGGCGTGGTGGGCGGTGTTGATCGCCCAGCCGACGATGGCCCCGCCGAAGAAGATCGGCTCGGCCAGCACGATGTCCGGCAGGTGCGTCCCGCCGCCCTCATAGGCATCGTTGCCCACGAACACGTCGCCCGGGCGGATGCCGCCGATCGGGTGGCGCTTGAGGATATGCGGCAGGATGCCGATGAAGCTGCCGAGATGCATCGGGATGTGCTCGGCCTGGCACAGCGTGTTGCCGCGCGTGTCGAACAGCGCGGTCGAGCAGTCCCGCCGCTCCTTGATGTTGGTGGAATAGCTCGCGCGCACCAGCGCCTCGCCCATCTCCTCCGCGATCGAGGCGAAGGCGCTGCCGATCACCTCGACCGTGATCGGGTCGATCGCCGGGGCGGCCGGGGGTTGCACGGCGGCCTCGCTCATGTCGCCTCCAGGATCAGGTTCAGATACGGCTCCACGCGCCCGGCCATGCCCGGCAGGATCACCGTGGTCGCGTCCATCTGCTCCACGATCGCGGGGCCGGAAATGCGGTTGCCGGGGCACAGCAGCAGCCGGTCGTACACCGGGCAGGAGACCGCGCCGCCGGCTTCCGGCAGCCACACCTCCCGCCGCCCGGCCAGCGCCGCCGATGCATCCGCGCCTGCTTCGTCCTGCGGCCGGAACGCGGCTTTCGGCACGAGGCCGGTGGCCTCCACGCGGAAGGTGACGAGCTGCACCGGCTCGCTCTCGGCGACGAACCCGTACATCCGCTCGTGCGCCGCGTGGAAGCCCTGCGCGATGGCATCGAGCGTCGCGCCCGTGATCTTCCCTTCCGGCACCGGCACGGGAAGTTCGTAGTTCTGCCCGGCGTAGCGCATGTCGATGGTGCGGATCAGCCGGCGCGAGGCCGGCGCCACATCCTCCTCGGCGAACCAGCGCGCCGCGCGGGCGGCGAGTTCCTCGAACGCCGCCGCCATCGGCGCGAGCGCGGCCGCGCCGAGCGGATGGAGGCGGGTGATGGCGAAATCCGCGCGCAGGTCTGTCAGCAGCAGGCCCATCGCGCACAGGATGCCGGGATTGCGCGGCACCAGGATGCGGCCGATGTCCAGCTCGCGGGCGAGCCGCGCGGCATGCAGCGGCCCGGCCCCGCCGAAGGCCGCCAGCGTATAGTCCCGCGGATCGTGCCCGCACTGCACGCTGATCACGCGGATCGCCTTGGCCATGTTGGCGGTGACGACGGAGAGAATCCCCTGCGCGGTCGCCGGCACATCCATCCCCAGCCGCTCGGCCAGCCGGCCGATCGCGGCCTTCGCCAGATCCTGCCGCACCGCCATGCGCCCGCCGAGCAGATGCGTGGGGTTCAGCGTTTGCAGCACGACGTTCGCATCCGTCACCGTCGGCTCGGCATTGCCGCGCGCGTAGCACACCGGCCCCGGATCGGCCCCGGCGCTGCGCGGCCCCACCTTCAGCAGCCCGCCGCTGTCCACATAGGCGATCGATCCGCCGCCGGCGCCGACGGTGTGGATATCGAGCATCGGCGCCTTGATCGGATAGCCCTGCACCAGCGCCTCGCTCGCGAGCCGGCACTGCCCGCCGGCCAGCAGCGCGACATCGGTGCTGGTGCCGCCCATGTCGAAGGTGATGAGGTCCGCCAATCCCGCCATCCGCCCCACCGCCTGCGCGGCCACCACGCCGGTGCTGGGGCCGGAGAGAACGGTGCGCACCGGCATCCGCGCCGCCGCATCGAACCCGATCACCCCGCCGTTCGATTGCGTGAGGTGCGGCGTGGCGGCGACCCCGAGTGCGGTGAGCCGCGCGCCGAGCCGTTCGATGTAGCCGTGCATCACCGGCCCGAGATAGGCGTTCACCACCGTGGTGGACAGCCGCTCGAACTCGCGGAACTCGGGCGCGACCTCGTGGGAGGTGCAGATGAACGCATCGGGCAGCTCCTCGGCCAGGATGCGCCGCGCCGCCGCCTCATGCTCCGGGCGGATGAAGCCGTAGAGGAAGCAGACCGCGACCGCCTGCACGCCGGAGGCCCGCAACTGCCGCGCCGCCCGCCGCACGGCCTCCTCGTCCAGCGGGGTTTCCACCGTGCCGTCGTGATGCACCCGCTCCGGCACGTCCAGCCTTCGGTCCCGGCTGACCAGCACATCCGGCTTGTCGGCCTGGAGATCGTACAGCTCCGGCCGCTTCTGCCGGCCGATCTCCAGCAGGTCACGAAAGCCATCGGTCGTGATCAGCCCGGTGGGCACGCCGCGATGCTGGATCAGCGCGTTCGTGGCGACCGTGGTGCCGTGCCCGAAATAGCCGATATCGGCGGGTGCCGCACCCACCCGGCCCACGCCTTCCTCCACCCCCTGCGCGATCCCGCGGGAGGGATCGTCGGGCGTGGAGGGCACCTTCCACACATCCACCCGCCCGCTCGCATCGTCGAACAGGCACACATCGGTGAAGGTGCCGCCGGAATCGACGCCGATGCGCCAGGCCATCCCGCTATGCCCCCTTCGCGCGCACCATGGCGGTGGCGCCGCTGAGATCGCCGAGCTTTTCGCCCTTCGCCACGCGGGCCTGGAAGGCGAGGCCGCTCGCCTGTTTCGCGATCGCCTGCCGCGCCTCCGCCTCCGCCTCGTTCACCGGCAGCACGACCACGCCGCTGTCGTCGCACAGCACCGCATCGCCGGGCATCACCACCGCCCCGCCGATGCAGACGGGCCGGTTGAGCCGGCCGCCGAGATCGTACAGCCGCGTGGTGATCGGCGAGAGGCCGCGGCACCACATCGGGAAGGCCGATGCCTCCACCTCCTCCAGGTCGGTGCAGGGGCCATCCACCACGCCCGCTTTCGCCCCCGCCGCCTTTGCCGCCACCGTCACCCCGCCGCCCCAGCAGGCGTGCCGGTCGTCGCCCAGCCGGTCCACCACCAGGATGTCGCCCGGCCGCAGCAGGCCGAGCGCGTGGTGCAGCAGCGTGGAATCCGGCCCCGGGATGGCCACGGTGACGGCGGTGCCCGCCACCCGCCGGCCGCGCAGCAGCGGCTGGATGCGCCGGTCGCAGAACCCCCAGTGCCGCCAATGGCCGATCGTCGCCGTTTCCGCCTGTTCCAGCAGCGCCACCACCTCCGCGCTGATCTGCGCGGGCATCGGCCCGATATCGTATGTCGCCATATGGCTTCTCCTGCGGAATGAATTGCTCAGGGGGCGGGCATCAAGCGGGCTGCGTCGCGCCCGCCGCATCCGGCGCCGCACCGGAAAGGGCCGCGATCGGCCGTTCGGGATGGACGAACAGCCACAGCACCGCCCCGGCGATGCCGGAAAGCGCGATGCCGAACAGCGCGCCCGCCCAGGTGCCGGTCCATCCCACCAGGAAGGCCGTCAGCACCGGCCCCACCACGCCCGCCGCATTGCCCCAGAAATTGGTCCATCCGGCGACGATCCCGGTGGAGGCGCGGCCCAGGTCCTGCGTGGCTGACCAGATGGAGACCTGCGTGAGCCCCACGGCGCCGAGCGAGATGCACAGAAGCAGCATCATCAGCCACACCTGCGGCGCACGCGATGCGGCGATGAGCGCCACCGCGCTGACCGCGAAGCCCGCCACCGCCACCGGCACGCGCGCGGCCCACACCGAACCGGTGCGGCGCAGGATGCGATCGGCCAGCGCGCCGGTGACGAACACCATCGCGAACAGCGCGACCCAGGGCAGGGAGGCGTAGATGCCCATGGCGGCGAGGGAGAAATGCCGGTCCCGCACCAGATAGAACGGCAGCCAGGTGGTGTAGAAGCTCTGGATCATCACCAGGAAGAAATACTGCAGCCCCACCGCCCAGAACTGCACGGACCGCAGGCCGGCGCGGAACGCCCCCCGCGGCGGGCGGGCCGGGTCCGCCGGCTGGCCGGCGGCGATGAACCGGGCCTCCGCCGCGCCCACCGCCGGATGCGTCGCCGGATCGTCCCGGAAGCCGAACCACCAGGCGATGCCGATGGCCACGCCGAGCGCGCCGAACGCATAGAAGGCCCAGCGCCAGCCGAAGCTGAGGATGACCCAGGTGGTGATGGGCGCGGCCGCGATCGGCCCCAGGTACAGCCCGCCGAGCAGGATGGAATTCGCCTTCGCCCGCTCCGCCTGCGGGAACCAGCGCTTCAGCGCCAGCACCGAACTCGGCCAGTCGGCCGACTGGCCCGCGCCCAGCAGCCCGCGGATGACGACGAAGGAGGCGAAGCTGAACCCCGCCGGCGTGAGCGCGGTGAGGGCGGACCACATCAGGTTCGCCCAGTAGAGCATCCGCCGCGGCCCGAACCGCTCGGCAAGCCACCCGGCCGGCACCTGCAGCAGCGCATAGGTCCAGGAAAAGCTGGTGAGCAGCAGGGACATCTGCACCAGCGTGAAATGATACTCGCTCTGGATCGTCGGCGCGGCGATCACGATCGCGGTGCGATCCAGCGACATCACGAAGGTGATGGGCCCGATCAGCAGGCTTGCCATCCACCAGCGCACCGCGCCGGCGGGCCGTGTTCCTGCACCTTCACTCATCCTGTCGTCCCCCGTTGCCGAAGCTCCGAAACGCAGCAAGACCCGTGTGTCGCACGTTTGTTGTTATTCGCCATGTATACGTGAGGTATGGTAGTGCGTCCAGCGTGAATGGCGGCTTCGTGAAATTTGCGCCAGCGCACCGCGACAGGGATGGAAACCCGATGAAGAACCGGCCGATGAAGCCCGCACCGACCAACGCCCGCCGCCCGGCGCGGGACCGCGTGTACGCCTACCTGCGCGAACAGATCCTGCGCGGCGCGATCAAGGGCGGATCGTTCGTGGAGGAGGAGCAGATCTCGCTCGCCGTCGGCGTTTCCCGCACCCCGGTGCGGGAGGCGTTCCATCGGCTGGAGGCGGAGCGCTTCATCGACCTGCTGCCCCGCCGCGGCGCGCTGGTGCGCCAGGTGACGGTGCAGGAGCTGGTGCAGGTGTACGAGGCGCGGCGGATGATCGAGACCTACGTGATCCGCCGCATCTGCGAGGAAGGCCGCACGGTGCCGCCGAGCCTCGATGCGCTGCTCGCCCGCATGCGCACGCTCGCGCAAACGCGCGACCACAACGCCCAGGCCGCGGAGAACCTGCGCTTCCACCGCATGCTGGTGGCGCTGGCCGGCAACGAGGTGATCCTCGATCTCTACGACACGCTGGGCGCCCGCCAGCAGCGTGTCGCGGTCAGCGCGCTCGCCGCCGACCCCGCCCGCCTGCCGGTGATCCACGACCAGCACGAGGCGCTGCTGAAGGCGCTCCGCGCCCGCGATGCCGAGGGCGCGAGCGCGATCCTCGCCGAGCACCTCCGCCCGGTGCTGGAAGTTGTTTCCCGGCTTCCGGGGTATGGATAGGCTTCGGCCTGATCTGGCATTGTCGTCTTTCCCGGGAAGAAAGCCTCGGCCGCCCCGGCACGCATCCATCGGCGCCGCGAGCCGCGGCCGCAACATGGGAGATCAGGGAATGAAGCCTGGCGCCACCCGATGAGCGTGTTCATCGCACTGCTGCGCGCCATCAACGTCGGCGGGACAGGAATGCTGCCGATGAAGGCGCTTGCCGCCCTGTGCGCGGACCTCGGCTTCGGCAAGGTCCGCACCTATATCCAGAGCGGCAACGTCGTCTTCGAGAGTTCCCTTTCCGAAGACGGCGTGCAGGCCGGGCTGGAACAGGCCCTCGCCGAGAAGATGGGCAAGCGGATCGATGTCGTGGTGCGTACCGCGCGGGAGCTGC
>DATKQI010000357.1:0-4161 GCA_035532755.1 Acetobacteraceae bacterium | reverse complement strand
CTGGTGGAACCAGGCGCCTTCCTGACGGTCGCCGCGGAAAGCGGGCTGATGGCGGAGATCGACGACTGGGTGCTGCGCGAAGCCTGCCGCCAGGCCCGGGTGTGGCTCGATCGAGACGGCTCCGGGATCAGCGTGTCGGTCAATGTGTCGGTCCCGCAGGCGCGCACCGGCGGCTTGCAGACCCGGGTTGCCCGCGCACTGGAAGACGCGGGCCTGCCGCCGGCGCTGCTGGAGCTCGAACTGACCGAGGGCGTACTGCTGCACGAGGCGCATCATGCGGCGGCGGATCTGGAGGCGCTGCACCGGGTCGGGGTGCGCCTCTCGATCGACGATTTCGGCACCGGGTTTTCCTCGCTCGGCCGGCTGGCGATGTTGCGGGCGGACCGGCTGAAGATCGACCGGTCCTTCATCGAAACCCTGGATAAACCCAGCAGCCTCGCGATCGTGCGCGCGATCGTGGGGCTCGGGCGCGCGCTGCGGATCGAGGTGGTGGCCGAGGGGGTGGAGACCGCAAGCCAGCTCGACCGGATCCGCGGGGCGGGCTGCGACGTGGTGCAGGGTTACTACACCGGCCGGCCGGTCGATGCCGCCGCGTTCGGGCGCCTGCTCGAGCAGGGACGCGCATCGATCGGGGCGGAGGCGGATTGAACGATGCGCGCCATCGGCACCGACATGGCGGCACTTCGGCCTCCGCCGGGCCCGCCCCCGACGGCGTCGCGGCGGCGTTGGGCGGAGCGGCTGCGCGGCCTCTACACCGACGGGGATTCGCTGATGGCGCTGAACCGCCTGTTGGGCGGGGTGGCGGGGTTGCCGTTCAATATCCATGGCGGACTGGCCGGCACCTTGCCGGGCGCACCGATCCTGTCGGATTTCGCCTATATCGTGCTGGGCCTCGGTCTCTGGGCGCATAGCTGGATCTGGCCGCAACACGCCAACTGGCGGCGCGCGTGGGCGCTGCCGCTCGACACCATGGCGATTTCGTACGAGCTGTACATGGGCGGACCCGCCACCGCCTGGCTGTTTCCCGCCTATCTCTGGGTCATCTTCGGCAACGGATTCCGTTTCGGACCCCGATTCCTGCTGGGCTCGATGGCCCTCTCGATCGCGGGCTTCACCACGGTCGCGCTGACGACGCCATTCTGGATCCATGCGGGGTCGCTGGCGACCGGCGTGATCGTCGGATTGGTGCTGCTGCCGCTCTATGCGCTGGCGCTGATCCGCCGCCTGTCGATCGCGACCCGGCTGGCCGAGGCGGCGAGCCGGGCGAAATCGCTGTTCCTTGCCAGCGTCAGCCACGAGCTGCGCACGCCGCTCAACGCCATCATCGGCATGGGCGCGCTGCTGGAAGGCACCCCGCTCAAGCCCGACCAGGCGGAGATGAGCGAGACGATCCTGACCGCCGCGCGCAGCCTGTTGCGGCTGATCGACGGCATCCTCGATCTGTCGCGGATCGAGGCGGAGCGGATGCCGGTCACCGTGGCGGATTTCGACCTGGCGCAGGTGCTGGGCGAGCTGCGCACGATCCTGCTCGCCCAGGCGCGACAGAAGGGTCTGTACCTGCACGTGCATCTCACGTCGCGCACACCGCTGCTCCTGCACGGGGATGCGCGGCGATTGCACGAGATCCTGCTCAACCTGGTCGGCAACGCGCTGAAATTCACCCATCTCGGCGGCATCACCATCGCCGTCGATGCGACGGAGCGGACCGAGACCGCGGTGCGCCTGCGCGTGGAAGTGACCGATACCGGTATCGGCATCGCGCCCGAGGCACAGGACCGCATCTTCGAGAATTTCACCCAGGCGGACGAGACGATCCTCAACCGCTATGGCGGGACCGGGCTCGGGCTCGCGATCACGCGCAAATTCGTCGAGCTGCTGGGCGGGACGATCGGCGTGCGCAGCAGCCCGGGCGCGGGCAGCAGCTTCTGGTTCGATCTGCCGCTGGCGCGCCAGGTGGACGCCGGGGTCCCGGCGCTGGCGGACGGCGCGTTGCGCGCCTTCGTGCAGGGCGCGCGGGCGGGAGAGATCGCGCCGCTGCTCGGGCGGCTGCGCGATCGCGGCGTGCGGGTCGAAGCCATCGATGCCTGGCCCGACGGAACCTCGTTCCCAGATGGCGCCGACGGACCGTGCCTCGCCTTCGCCACCGCAACCGCGGAGTCGGGCCTTGCGCAGCTCGCGGCGGCCGGGGGCCTCAGCTACGCCATCATCGACGATGCGCGCGCCGTGGGCGGGCCGCCGCCCGCCTGGCAACGTGCCTTCGCGATGGTGCTGCCGGCGGACATCGCCGACGAAGCACTGGCCGGCGCGCTCCATTTCCTGCGGCGCACGACGGGACGCGGAGCGGCGCGGGACACGGAAGCGGCGCACGCGCCGCCGCGCGAGAGCCTGCGGGTGCTGGTCGCCGACGACAACACGGTCAACCAGCGGGTCCTGCTGCGGATCCTCGGCGGCGCCGGTCACAAGGTTCACGTCGTCGCCGACGGCGAGGCGGCGCTCGACGCTCTGGCCGATCGCAGCTTCGATCTCGCGCTGTTCGACGTGAACATGCCGAAGCTCGACGGCATCGAGGCGACGAAAATCTATCGCATGGCCGCGCTCGGCGCCGAGGAAGTGCCGATCGTCGCGCTCACCGCGGACGCGATGGAGGAGACCCGCATCCGCTGCCTGGAGGCCGGGATGCGGGCCTGCCTCGTCAAGCCGGTGGAGCCGGCGCGCCTGCTCGAGATCATCGGAGAGATCGCGCGCGCCGCCCGGACTGGGGAATCCCCTGCGCCGGCCGAACCGGATCGCTCAGATGCGGCGCCATCGGCGGCACCGAGCCTGGACGCCGAAGTGGTTGCCAATCTGCTCGCCCTCGGTGGGACGGAATTCCTGGCCGAAATCGGCACCGGGTTCCATGCCGAGGCGGAAGCCCGGCTCGATGGGCTGCGCGCGGCGCTCGCGCGCGGGGACGTGCCGGATTTCCGCTTCCAGGCGCATGGGCTACGCAGCATCGCGGCGAATCTGGGTGCCCGGGCGCTGGGCGATCTGTGTCTGCCGTACCAGACTGTCTCGGCCGAGGATTTGCGGGCGAACGGCATGGGCTATCTCGCGCGCATCGGCGATGAATTGGAACGAGTGGAACTGGGGCTGGCGGCGCACGGCGTGCCGCGGAAGACGGCGCAGCTGAACCTGTTGGAATTGCTATCCGCCACGCCGCGACGCGGCGCCCCGCGGCGGGCAGGCGAGATCGCCGGGCCCAGCGCGGCCTGACCCCGCCCTCCGCTCCGGCGGCGGGAGAATTCAGGCCGGGACGGCAACTGGCGCGGTGCCGAAGCGGGCAGCCAGCGCCCGGTTCTGGGCGGCCGCGATCCGCGTCATCCGGCGCAAATCCTGCTCGGTCAGCGCCAGCGCGCGATCGACCCAGAGATCGGCAACGTCGAGCAATTCCCGTAACGATACCGGGTTCACCCGCCGGCGGACCTCATAGATCGCCGACTGGACGCGCACACGGCCGCTGCGGCGGGCGATATATTCGCGCACCGCGTGCTCGCCCTTCCCTTCGTCGACCAGGATATCCACCACCCCGAGCGCCTGCATCTCGGCCGCGGTGTAGAGCCGGCCGCTCAGGATGATCTCCTCCGCCTTGACCATGCCGACGCGGCGGGAGAGAAAATGATAGGCGCCCATGCCGGGGAACAGGTTGAACAGGATCTCCGGCAGGCCGAACTTCGCCTGGCGTTCGGCGATCATCACATCGCAGGACAGCGCCGCCTCCATTCCGCCGCCGAGCGCATCGCCCTGGACCAGGGCGACCGTCACCACGCCATGACCGTGGCCGGAATGGCTGGACTCGATCGCCATGATGCAGGCATGGGCGTAGTCGCGCAGCGCAACGCGGTCGCTGGCGCGGATGTAGCGGGCGAACAGGTCGAGGTCGCCACCGAGATTGTAAACTCCGGGGACGCGTGAGGCGAGCACCAGATACTCGAACGGCCGCGGCGCGGCGGGCGGCGTCGCCATGAACAGCGCGTCGATCACGTCCCGTGCCAGGGAGAGATCGCGCAGCAACGACTGGCTGAAGCAAGGACGCCCGCGCGGAGCCATGACACACCAGAAGGCGCGATCCTCCGCGACGATGCGCGCCGCGAGGTCGGTGAATTCCTGGCGCGCGACGATCGC
>DATKQI010000356.1:0-5939 GCA_035532755.1 Acetobacteraceae bacterium | reverse complement strand
GCCGCTGGTCATGATGGTGGCGGCCCTCGCGCTGGTGGTTCTGCTCGCCGCGCGCCGCCGGCGGCTCGGCCGTGTCGAAGCGGCGATTCTGCTGGCGGGGTATCCGGTGTTCGTGGGGCTGGTTCTGGCGGGGTGAACCATCGGGAGCCTTGCCGATCCCTCACCCTTCGCTCCGCCCCCACCCGTCACCCCGGCGAAGGCCGGGGTCCAGGCTTTCAAGTCGCCGGCCTGGGCGGATTTCGGGTTGCGTCCCGGTGTGCATGTCCCTCTCCCCTTGCCGCGCCAAATGTAGTAACATATCTACATTCATGGATCAATGGAGACCCGGACATGACGATCACGACCCTCTCCAGCCGGGAGTTCAACCAGGACACCGGCCGCGCCAAGAAGGCGGCCACGGCAGGGCCGGTGTTCATCACCGATCGCGGCAAGCCCGCCCATGTGCTGCTCAGCATCGAGGAATACCGGCGGCTGGCCGGGGGCCAGGGCAGCATCGTCGACAGGCTCGGCCTGCCGCCGGGCATCGAGGACGCAGTGCTTGAAATCCCGCCGATGCGCGATCCCGCCCGCCCGGCAGACCTCGCCTGATGTTCCTGCTCGATACGAACGTGATTTCCGAGCTGCGGAAGGCGAGGGCGGGCAAGGCCGATCGCAACGTGGCCGGCTGGGCCCGCGGCGTTCCGGCCGGGAGCCTCTTCCTGTCGGCAATCGTCGTCCAGGAGCTGGAGATCGGCGTGCTGCTGGCCGAGCGGCGGGACCCGCCCACCGGGGCGATTCTCCGCGCGTGGCTCGATGAGCACGTGCTGCCCGCCTTCGCCGGGCGCATCCTGCCCGTCGATACCGCCGTGGCACGCCGCAGCGCGGCCCTGCATGTGCCGGACCCCAGGCCGATCCGGGACGGGCTGATCGCGGCGACCGCGCTCGTTCACGGGCTGACGGTGGCCACCCGCAACGTGGCTGATTTCGCGCCCACCGGCGCCCCGCTCCTCGATCCGTGGCATGCTCCATCGGGCTGACGGGCGGGGAACTCCGGGCGGGTGCGGGGAGGGGCTGGATGTCGGCGAATCTTTTCAAGAGCATCCTTCACAACATCGGCGTCGTGATCGTCGGGTTCGCCATCGCCTTCATCGGCACGCGGGTGGACCGGCTGCTCGGGCTCGGCAACGTCGGTTCGGTGCCGGCGACGATGGCGGGGCTGCTGCTGCTGTGCGCGGGATTCCTGCTGCGCGTGTGGGCCACGTTCCATTTCTACGAGCACCGGATGAAGGTGATCTCTCTGCAAGCGCAGGCCACGCTGCTCACCTCCGGCCCGTACGGCCTTTCCAGAAACCCGCTGTATCTGGGCGGCAACGTGTTCATCTTCTTCGGCGCGGCACTGCTGCTGGGATCGCCCGCCGCACTCGTCTTCACCGCCGTTCACATCCCCTTCCTCGACATCTTCATCAAGCGGGAGGAGAAGCAGTTGCAGGCCCGCTTCGGCCAGGCCTGGGTGCGCTACAGCCGGCGCGTGCGCCGGTGGATCTGAACGGGCCGCCCTACTCCCCGAACGGCCCCGGCTCGGCGGAGAACCACATGTGCCCGTACGCCGCCACCGCCGTTCCGTCCGGCGCGCGGTCCGCGTTCAGCCAGACGGAGCGGGCGGCATGCGCCCCCCGCCAATCGGGCGTCTTCGTGCAGCCCGCGCTGCCCGATGCGCCGGCGCAGGGGATGAACCAGGCCGGGGACAGCGGCTTCACCGCGAAGCCGCGGCCGGCCCGGCGCAGCAGCATGGCAAGCCCGATGCCCTCGCCCGGCCGCCAGGGGAAGATCATCCGCCCGCCGGGGCGCAGCGCTTGCAGCCAGGAAGCCGGCGGGGCGGAAACGGCGGCGTTCACGTAGATCAGGTCTGCGGGCGGGATGGGCAGGATCGTCGCATCGCCCGCGATCACGCGCGCATTGTCGAACGGGGCGAGGTTTGCCCGCGCCCGCACGGCCAGCCCCTCGTCGATCTCGAACCCGTCCACCCGCCCGCCGGGGGAGACGAGCACGGAGAGAATGGCCGTATAATAGCCGCCGCCCACGCCGATGTGGCAGCAATGCTCCCCGGCCTTCGGGGCCACCGCGCCCAGCCAGGCGGCGTGCAGGAACGGCTCCCCGTTGTTGATGCGCCGGCGCGCATCCAGCGCCACCAGCACGTTGTGGTACAGCTGCGCCGGATCGGCATCGGGCGTTTCCACATACCGCCCGTTCACCATGATCTTCCACGGCCCCGGCGGCAGGAACGCCTCCCGCGGCACCTGCGCGAACGCGCTGGCAATCCGCGGATCGTCGGACCCGCTGGCCGCGGCCATGCGCTGTGCGTAGCGGGCGCGGGTTTCGTCCAGGCTGGCACGCGTGCGGCTCATCGCCGCCTGTTCCGGCTTCGGTTACGGCGCAAGCCGGAGCTGGCGGAGCCGGATCGCCATCGCTTCCTCCGATACCTCGAAGGCCCGGGTCAGCCCGGCGGTCCATCGCACGCCTGCGTTGTAGATCGTCCGCAGCAGCGGTGCGGGCATCAGCAAATCGGCGGCGAGGCGGTTGGCCTCGGTCTCGGTCGCGCTGCTCAGCCGGCTGCGATACAGCGCACTGTCTTCCACGCCGTCGCCGATCATGTCCCGGTGCAGCAGGTAGTGCGCGATCTCATGGGCCAGGGTGAAGCGCTTGCGGTTGGACGAATGCGCTCCGTTGATCTCGATGCGATAACCCGCCGCGCCGTCTCCCCCGCGGATGATCCGGCCGGACAGTCCCGCCGGCATCGTCGCATTCATGTTCACGGCAAGGCCGAGCGCTGCGGCCATCCCCGAAAGATCGACCGGCGCGCGCTGGAGGTACGATCCGGCAATCTCCATCGGCGTGCGTTCCCGATGACGGGAGGGCAGGGTGGGTGCGGCCAATCCTGACATCCGGGCCTATTCCTTCTCGTAGGCTCTGGCGATCTCGTCGTTCGCCGATGGGTCGTCGGGGCTGATGCCCCATTGTTTGACCAGTTTCTGCATCGCCTCGTCCGCAGCAGCGCCGGCGGCTGCGGCCGCGACGCTCCCGGCGTGTTCCCGCAATGTGGTGTAGCCCCAAACGGCCAGCAAGCCCACCGCAATCGCCACCGCCGCCAGCACGACCGTGGCGGCCGCGAGCGCGACGGTCGCGACCGCAGGCCCGTCCCACGGGGCGGCAAACGCCGCGCCCCTGCCGATGAACAGTCCGAGCAGAACAACAAGAACGGCCACGTTCACGCACAACAGGATGCGGGAGGCCCACATTCTGCGCAGGCCGGCCGGCGGTGCGGCCGGGAATCGCGTCTCATCCATCATGGAACGACATGGCCACACCGCCGCGCCGGATTCAACCCAGGCGTGCATCCGCCCCGCCCAACCCCGCCACGATCATCTCCACCCCCTGCGCGTGCCACCGCTGCACCGCCTTGTGGTCCGCCCCCACGGTGGCGCCCAGCCGCCGCCAGGAGAACAGGTGGCGTTCGGTGATCGGGCTCACCAGGGATCGTGCGCCCACGATGCGGCGGATCACCACCTTCTGCCGCGGGATCAGCAGCACCCAGGCCAGCGCCTCGTCCATGCGGGTGATGCGCGCGGCGGAGGGCACGGCCGGGCGCAGGCGCGCACCTTCCCACCCATACGCCTCCACCACGGGGCGGACGATCTCGAGCGCACTGGTGCGCAGCTTCGTGGTATGGCCGGTGCCGGGCAGGGCGAGCAGGGTCATCCCCGCCTCCTCCAGCCGGTGGATCACCAGTGCCGCGTCGAATGCGCCATGCTCCGCGCCATGCGTGCCAGGTGCGCGCCATGCGGGGCGCGCCGGGTGGCCGCCATATCCCCCCGGCAAAGCCGGGGGGTATGGCGCACCGGGCGCCGCCGGCCGCACCGCCCCTGCAAACGCGCCATGCACCGCGCCATCCGCCAGCCGCGTGATCGGTTTCATGCGTGATTCCCTCATGTGAAATTGCCCGCGGTGGGGCGCTTTTCGTCGTTCACCCGCACGCCCAGGCGGGTTTTCCGCTGGCCGGGGTCCCGGTATTCGGCTTCCTCCAGCAGGCCGGATTTCAGCCAGGCGGCGATCACGGCGGCGGCCTGGCTCTCCGCCACCCCGAACCCGTCCATCAGCACCCGCCCGGCCCAGCGGGCGGTGCCGAGCCCGCCGCGGCGGGCGGCGAACAGCACGCCTTCCGCCGGCCCCGCGGCGATGCGGTCCAGCGCATCGTTGCACTGCTCCGGGCCGAGGCCGGCGAAGGGCGAGGGCGGAGACCACGGCGCGAGCGCGGCCACATTGTCCCCGTGCGGATACGCCCCGGTGGCGTTGTGCAGTGCGATGCTCTCCAGCCGGAACCACCGCGCCCGCTCCGCCCGCGGGGCCATGTTGGCCTTCGCGTCGTCCAGCCGGACGTGGCGCCAGCGTTCCGTCGGCGGCACGTTCAGCGCCGCGGCCTCCTCCTCGCTCATCGTGCTCATCACGAGGCCCACGCGCGCGGCATCCGTCAGCGCCTTCGCCCCGCGCGCGGCGTCTATATCCGCAACGGCCGTGGTGCCGGCGGGGGGCTTGCGCACGTGATGGACAAGCTGCACGGCCGCACCCGTTTCCTCCGCCACCTCCGCCCAGGCGGTGGCGGCCGCGTCCATCTCGCGGTTCGCGTTCTCGTCCAGCCCGTGGGATTTCACGAACGGGTCTATGGTGATGAGGCCGATGGAAGCGGCCCGCGCCGCGGCGATCAGCCCCGGCTTGTCGGGATGCACGATCCGGCCGGATGGCCCCTCCGTTGCCATCGTCACCCGCCGGGCGCGGCCCGAATGCAGGAACAGCCGGCCCGCCACCTCCTCGGGCGCGATGCGGTGGCGGATCATCAGCGCGGCCACCCGCCGGTCCAGCTCGTCCATCGGGTCTTCGAGGTTGAGCACCCAGGCGTTCACCCGGTGGTGCACGGCTTCCGCCAGGATCGGCCGGCCGGTGGCGAGCGCCAGCGCCTGCGCCAGCGCATAGGCCGATTTGCCCACCCCGCCGGGGGCGACGAGCACGGAGACGAAGCGGCGGAGCAGCCGGGTGCCATACAGCCACTCGCGCGGCGGAATCCGCCCCGGTGCGGGCAGGCCGGCCGGGGTGGCGATCAGCGGGGCGGCGGCGGCCTCGTATGCGGCCCAGATGGCAGCGCTGTCATCCATGGAGCGCGCGCCCCACGTCCGCCGCCACCAGCGCCGCGAGCGCCCGGCGCGGCAGCCGGCCCGGCCCGCGGTTCGCCTCCGCCGCCGCTGCTTCCAGCACGGCCCGCGGGGCGCGCGCGGCGATCGGCGGGGCCAGCGCGCGGCGCACCGAGCGGATCGCCGCCGCGCGGGCGGAGGCGAACGCGTCCGCCGCATCATATAGAGTATGCGCAAGCCGCATCCGCAGCCCGTTGCGGTCCGGCCCCGCCCGCGGGGCGGCGGCATCGAGCGCGGCGCGGCACTCGGCCCCGCTGAGCAGCCCCGCGCCCAGCAGCCGGCCCAGCCGCGCGGCGGCCAGGTGCAGGGCAGGCGGATCGAGCTTGTGGGCGAACGCGCCCGCCCCGCCCCCACCGGCGCATGCCGGGGTCCAGGCTTTCAGGTCGCCGGCCTGGGCGCGTGGGCCTGGATACCGGCCTTCGCCGGCATGACGGTGGAGAGGCGGGTGTGGCGGGGCGTACGAGGTGCGGCACGCCCCGCCCCCACCCGTCATGCCGGCGCGGGCCGTTCCACACATGGGTGATGACGGCGATCAGCGGCGGGTAGCGCCGGCTTCGGCACGCCGCCCCACCCCCACCCGTCACCCCGGCGCAGGCCGGGGTCCAGGCATTCAGGTGGCGGACCCTGGGCGCGCGAGCCTCGATGCCGGCCTGCCCCGAGCATCTCCGTCCAGGTTTCCTATAGACGCAAGCACAATTTTCACGGCCATCATAAGGGGTA
>DATKQI010000355.1:0-3560 GCA_035532755.1 Acetobacteraceae bacterium | reverse complement strand
CCGTAGCTCTTGTCGAGCACGACGTTGCGGCCCTTGGGGCCGAGCGTCACCTTCACCGCGTCGGCGAGGATGTCCACGCCGCGCAGCATGTGCTCCCGGGCGTCGCCGCCGAAGCGCACGTCTTTACTGGCCATGGCATTGTCTTTCCTGAATTCTCGCCGGGCGCCTGGATCAGGCGGCCTTCTTCTTCGTCGCCGGCACGCCCTCGATGATGCCCATGATGCCGCCCGCGGTCTTTTCCTCGGCGTTCAGCCGACGGACCACGACCCGGTCATGCGGGGGGCGGACCTTCATTTGGATCGTTCACGATTGACGCCGGCCACATTGCGCGTCTTCGTCATGGGCTGTTTCTCGGAGGCCGGCTGAATGAATGACGACTTCACCGGGGCGGGTTTCTTGGTCGCTTTCGGTTTCTTCGGCTCACGATTGTTTCGCTTCTGCCCTTTGGCCACTTCGCCCTCCAATGTTTAGCGGGTTGCATTTGCCGCGGTTCACCTGGGCACGAACGCCGTCCTTTGGTGAGCCGCGACCGGGGTGCTGGCGGGCGGCGGATCGTCAATATCGTCGGCCCAGATATTGAGCAGACCCGATACGCCCCCGGGTCTTGACCTGAGCTTGTTCCGGGCGATCTTCTCAATCAGTGGCCGCGCATTTGCGAAACTCGTGAGCAGTTCCGAAGGCCTGAAACTGCGGCGCCCGCAGACATCCTGTAAAGCGGCCCGGGAGATTGCGCACGGAATATGCCGATCTCCGTCCGCGATCTCGAACATGATACGGCTGCCATCCCATCGGGGGCGTGCCACCGATGTTGTCTGAAGAGAGACATTCATGCTGGCGGTCCTTTTACGGGAAGCCGAACAATTTACATGTTACACGACATACGGCCCATATACATGGGGATACTAAGCATTATTACAAGACATCCGTAATCGACGAGTGTTCGCCCCCCATGTGTATTTTGTCCGACCCCACTCCGGGCTGGGCGGACGCACACCAGCCTCGACCATGCTGCCGTCGTGCTCGCCCGCGTCCAGGCCGCTGCGCGTCGCCTTCGGCGATGGCCTGCGGCCAGCCTTGACCCAGGCTGCGCGCGACGACGATGGGATGGAAAGCCGGGACAGAGAAACGGCACTTAACCAAACCGAGAAACACCGCCACGATGGGCGTGGTGGAAACCGCGGATTCTACATCTGAACGGAGGGAAGAAGGGGCTCGGGTCAATCGAGATGGCATCCGCACTGAAGGCCGGTTTGCCATGAATGCGGATGAACACCCGTCCGTGAACCATTTCTCGCACGGCCATGGTCTGCATTGCCTGAGGATATCGGCAAGCATCCGGCCGAAGCGCAGGCCCCACTCGCGGATGCTTTCGTAACTGACGACCAAACTGCAAGCTGCTAGGATCAGCCGACCTCGTGGAGGTTCAGGCTGAAGCAGTGACACAGCTAAACCGCATGCTGGATGACTGCGGCCGGGTCGCGGAAGCAGCGATAAGGGTTGGACGAGGTTGCCACACCCGGAATGGCCTCGCCTGACCGGGGCCGCCAAGGCTGAACATCGGCCATCGGGAGGAAGATCGTGAACCGCCGGACGTTGCTCACCCTGTCGCTTCCCGCGTTCGCCGCCGCGCTGCCCGTGGCGGCGCAACAGCCGGCCCCGGCCGGCGCGGCCGATCTCGATACAGCCCTTGCCCGCTTCCGCGCGATTCCCGGCCGGAGCAGCTATCTGATCGCCGTCGGGGCGGATGGCAGGGCGCTGCGCGAAGCGCATGCGGCATCGGATACGCTCTTCGTCGGGAGTGCCGTGAAGACATTCATCCTCGCCCGCTACCTGCAGGACGTGGAGGCGGGGCGGCTGAAGGAGAGCGAACCGCTGCGGATCGACGATGCCGTGCGCTCGCCGAGCAGCCCGGTCCTGCTCGACATGACCGGCCGCATGCCGGCGCGCTATGTGCTGGAGGCGATGATCTCGCACAGCGACAACACCGCGACGGATGCCTGCTTGCTGAAAGCCGGGCCGGAGCGCGTGCGTGCGTTCATCGCCAAGGCCGGGTTGCACGCCACGCGCATCCCGGATTCGACGCGCCGCCTGTTCTCCTATCTCGTGGGTGCGCCGGAAGGCGTGGATGTCGGCTGGGCGGCCATGCGGCAGGCGATGGATGGCAAGCTCCTCGGCAAGCCGCGGTCGCCTCTCAACGACAAGCAGACCATGGTCAGCAGCGCGGAGGACATGGTTTCCTACTACCAGCGCGCCCTGCGCGGGGCGTTCTTCTCGAAACCTGAGACGCTCGTCGAGTTCAAGCGCATCCTTGCCATGGCCGATGCGATCTCGCGCGCGGTTCCGGCCGATCATGCCGCCTACGCCAAGGGCGGCAGCATAGACTGGGAGGGTTTCCACGCACTGTGCTTCCCCGGGCAGATGATGCTGGGCAGCACGCCGGCCACGTTCTGCTTCACCCTGAACTGGACCGGGTCCGACAAGGAGGCTGCGCCCATCATGGCCGACTACCTGTCCGCCGTGACCGCGATCCTGCTCGCCGTCGCGCGCAGGCGGGCCTGAGCTGTTGCGGCGCGCCACGCCCGTCCTGCTGCTCGCGCTCGCCCTGGCAACGGGTGTCGCGCGGGCGGGCACGGCGGGCGACGCGGCGACCATCCGGGCGGCCATCATGGGCTGGCAGGCCGATTTCAATGCGCGCAAGGCGGTGCACAGATGCGCCCTGTTCACCCCCGATCTGCGTTACGATTTCCGCGGATTCCCCGAACGCGGCCACAAGGACATCTGCACGCTGCCGCACCGCTCGCTTGCGGATAAGCGGCGGCACTTTGCCTACTCCGCCGATATAAAGGAGGTCCTGGTCTCCGGCGATCTCGCCGTCGCGCGGCTTGTCTGGACGCTGCGCGCAACGATCCCCGGCGCGGCCAAGCAGGAAATCTCGACCGAGCCCGGCATGGACGTTTTCCGTCGCTTTCCGGACAGAAGCTGGAAGATCATCCGCTACATCGCCTATGAGGCGCCGGCCACGCATGCCGCATCGAGCCGGTGATCGCCGAACGGAATGTACGGATCCAGCGCGTCAACTCGACAAATATGGCGAGACATCACGCTGCTCCGATCGGCAGCGGCTGAACCGGGGCCTTTGGCATGGAATGGGAAGCCCCCGGCATCGTCCTCTCCGTCCGCCCGTTCGGCGAGGGCGACGTGATCGCGGCCGTGATGACGGAGGCGCAGGGCGTCCATCGCGGCCTCGCGCATGGCGGCGCCTCCCGCGCGTCCGCGGGCCTGTGGCAGCCGGGGAACCTCGTGCAGCTGCGCTGGGTGGGGCGCCTGGCCGATCAGTTGGGCAGCTTCACCGCCGAACTGGTGCACCCCACCGCCGCGCTCGCGATGGATGATGCGCTGATGCTCGCCATGGCGGTATCGGCCTGCGCGGTGGCGGAAGGCGCGCTGCCGGAGCGGGCGCCGCATCCGCGCATCTTCGATGGCCTGCTGCATCTGATGGCCCATCTGGCGGACGGCCCGGCGCTGCTCGCCGACCTCGTGCGGTGGGAGGCGCTGCTGCT
>DATKQI010000354.1:0-18265 GCA_035532755.1 Acetobacteraceae bacterium | reverse complement strand
TATGGCCGATGATGCGCATGTTGCGGGCGTGGGCGGGTGTCATCCGGTCCGGCATATCGCTTCTTCCTTGTGTCTGTCTGGCAAGCGTGGGCGGATTATTTTCCGGTCCAGATCTTCGTGTAGATCGCGCGATAGCTGTTGTTGGGGTCGTAAATGTTGTTCGGCCCGCCGTCGGATTTGATGTTGGCGAGGGTGAACAGGTGCACGGGGGGCACGTAGCCGCTCCATTTCTGGCCGGCGAAGGCGCGGTTCAGCTCATCGATGCATTCCCAGCCTTGCAGGGTGAGCGGTTCGGCCGCCGTCGCCACCTGGTACTGCTTCGTGCGAATGCGCTGGAAGGCGGAGGCCGAGCCATCGCCTGCGGAGATGTTCGACGGATGGCCGTTGCCGCCGATGCCGGCGGCTTGCAGCGATGGGGCGATGAAATCGAAATACAGATCGTTGATGCCGAGGCTGTAGGTCCATTTCGCGCCGAAGCGCTGCAGCAGCGTGGTGGCAAGCTGCGGCATGCGGCTGGAGACGTTGGCGAGCGGCGTATCCTCCACCGCCAGCACCTTGCAGCCCGTGCACTGGCGGATGGCGGCGGCCATCGCATCGGATTTCGCGATGGCGATCTTGTAGGCGCTATCGGTGAAGATCACCACGCCGGCGTGGCCATTGGATTGCGCCACCGCATACAGCGCCGCCGCCTTCGCCACTTGCAGCGGATCGGTCGTGATGTTCGCGAAGACCGGGGGTGTGGCCATCGGCCCCGGTTTCGGGCCCGCGTGCCAGCCCACCACCTTGATGCCGAGCTTCTCCGCCTGCGCCACTGCCGGGGCTTCCTGCAAGGCATCCACGCCGCCGAGGATGATCCCGTTCGGCTTCAGCGCGATCGCCTGGCCCATGGCCGAGGTCTGGCCGGAGACCGTGCCTTGGCCGTCCAGCACGCGGAAATCCCAGCCCACCACCTTCGCCGCCTGCGCCGCCCCCTGCCCCACGCCGCGCGCCCCGCCGTTGCGCTGATCGGTGGAGACATAGACCACCAGCTTGTGCGGCACGGCGCGCGGGCCGGTGGTGGGGTCGGCCCAGGTATTCACCGGGGCGGTGACCTTGGCGATGAAGGCCTTGGCCTGGGCGACGTAATCCGCCGCGTGCGCCGGGGCGAGCGGCAGTGCGAGCAAGACCGCACCGAGTGCGATCTGGTGAATGGCGGGTGTTTTCATGGTTTCCTCCGTTTTTTCGTTTTCGTTCAGCGTTGCTGTTGCGCCGGCGAGGGCGCGAGTGCCGCACCTTCCGGCGCGGGGGCCTTGCGCACGCCGACGCGGCGGCGCTGCGCATAGCCGGCGAGGCCGATGGCGATGACGAGGGTGACGCCGTTGAACAGCGGCTCCACGAAGAACGCCCCACCGAGCTGCTGGATGCCGGAGATGCCGACGGCGAGGATCAGCACGCCCACCACGGTGCCCCACACGTTCACCCGGCCCGGGCGGATCGTGGTGGAGCCGAGGAACGCGCCGACCAGTGCCGCCAGCAGGTATTCCAGCCCGACGCTCGCCTGCCCGATCCGCAGCTTGGAGGCGAGCACCACGCCGGCGAATGCGGTGAACACGCCGGAGGCGATGAATACCCCCAGCACGTAGGCCCGCACCGGGATGCCGTTCAGCGCCGCCACCTTCGGGCTCGCGCCGATCGCGTAGATGTGCCGACCCAGCGGCAGCCGTTCGGCCATGATCCAGAGCAGCAGGGCGAGGGCGAGCACATAGAAGCTCGTGATCGGCAGGCCGAACACGAACAGCCCGTTGATGTCCAGGAACGCGAGCGGCAGCGTTCCGATCACCTGGCGCCCCCCGGTGTACCACAGCGCCAGCGCGTAGAGGATGGTGCCGGTGCCGAGTGTCGCGATGAAACTGTCGATCTGCGCCACTTCCACGAGCAGGCCGTTGACAAAGCCCATCGCCGCGCCAGCCGGTGGGAGACGTAGATCATGCCGATGCCCTGCGCGCGCAGGCGCCTCAGCGCGGCGAACAGGCGCGCCACCTCCCCGGTGGGCAGGCTGGCGGTGGGTTCGTCCAGCACCAGCACCTCGGCATCCGCCGCCTGGGCGCGGGCGATCGCGACCATCGAGCGTTCGATCCGGCCGAGGCTGTTGATGCGACTGTCCGCTGCGCCGCCGGTTCCGTGACGAGCTTGGCCTGCCGTGGCGGGATTTCATGCGGGAGATTCGCATGAACCGGGCGATGGAGCTTCTCTCCCGCGAGCATCTGAGCGTGACGCAAACGGCCTTCGCCGTGGGCTTCAACAGCGTCGGCGCCTTCACAGTGGCGTTCGCCGCCTACGCAGGGCGCCCGCCGAGCACGTTCTCGCCCCGGCGCGGCCGGGAAAGTCCGGAGCATCGGCGCTGATTGTGCAGGCCCGGCCACTCCGCTGTCATTCCTGCGCCCGACGGGAACTTCCGCCATGCCTGGTTTGTTATCGCATGGAGCAGCCCGATGCGCTGCGTTCGATGTTCGACGCGCTTTGCGATGATCACGAAACCGGGGCTCTGCGTATTGGGAAAATCAGCCGACATGCCGAAGATCGTCGTCATCACCGGTGCCGGTGCAGGGGTTGGCCGCGCGGCGGCGCGAGAATTTGCGCGCCAAGGCTGCGATGTGGCCCTGCTGTCACGCGACGAGGAGCGGCTGAACACCGCGGCTGCGGAGTTTCGCGGGCTCGGCGTCCGGGCGTTGCCGATCCCTACGGATGTGGCGGACGCCGCCGCGGTGGAGGCCGCCGCCAGCCGGGCCGAGGAGGAGTTGGGGCCCATTGATGTCTGGGTGAACGTCGCTATGGCAACGGTGTTTGCCCCTGTCAGCAAACTCACGGCGGAGGAGTTTCTGCGCGGCACGCAGGTTACCTATCTGGGGCAGGTGCACGGGACGATGGCGGCGTTGAAGCGGATGCGCCAGCGCAACAGGGGCACGATCGTCAATGTCGGGTCGGCGCTCGGCTATCGTTCGGTGCCGCTGCAATCGATCTATTGCGGCGCAAAATTTGCCATTCGCGGCTTCACGGATTCGCTGCGCTCCGAGATCATCCATGACAGGCTGAACATCGTCCTGACGATGGTTGATCTCCCGGCCGTGAACACGCCGCAATTCGACTGGGCGATGAACAAGATGGGCCGGAAGGCCAAGCCGGTTGCGCCGATCTACCAGCCCGAAGTTCCGGCGCGGGCGATCTACTTCGCCGCGACCCACAAGCGCCGGCAAATCTGGGTCGGTTACCCGACAGTGCAGGCAATTCTTGCCAACAGGATCGCCCCCGGGCTGATCGATCGCTATCTGGCCAGCGCCGGTTATAGCGGGCAGCTTTCCGACCTGCCGATCGGGGAGGATCCGCCCGCCAACCTGTTCCAGCCCGTGCGCGGCGATTACGGCGCCCATGGCCGCTTCGACAACCGCGCCAAATCCCGCAGCTGGGAAATGTTTACCGACCGGCACCGCACCGTCTTCCGGGCTGCCGTCGGGCTCGGCGTTCTCACCGGGCTGCACCTGCTCGCAAAACGTCTCAACGTCTGAGCGGCTGTTGCGGATCGAAACCTCCGCTCACGTGCGGTTCATTTCCATGAACATCCCGCCGGAAGGGATACCGGGATGCCATCCGACCATTACGATCTGATTGTCATCGGCAGCGGGCCTGGCGGAGGGTCGCTCGCCCACAGGCTGGCCCCGACCGGCAAGCACATTCTGATGCTGGAGCGTGGCGATTATCTGCCGCGCTCGCGCGCGAACTGGGACTCGAAGACGGTATTCGTGGACGGCACGTACCAGGCAAAGGATACATGGTACGGGAGGAATGGAGAGACGTTTCATCCTGGCCTGCATTACTTTGTCGGCGGCAACTCGAAGGTGTACGGTGCGGCCCTGCTCCGCTTGCGCGAACGAGATTTCGGTGCGCTGCAACACTCCGACGGCATCTCCCCTGCCTGGCCGCTCGGCTACGATGTGTTCGAGCCGTATTACTGCCAGGCGGAGGAGCTGTTCCATGTGCACGGCAAACGTGGCGAGGACCCGAACGAACCGTGGTCGAGCAGGCCATTTGCCCATCCGCCCGTGTCGCACGAACCGCGCATCCAGGCACTGAACGACCGTCTGGAGAAAGAGGGGCTGCATCCGTTCCACCTGCCGCTTGGCATCCTGCTCGACGAGAAGGACAACAGGCCGACACCCACCAGCCCATGCATCCGCTGCGACGCCTTCGACGGTTTCCCCTGCGCGATCAATGCCAAGGCGGATGCGCAGGTGATCTGCGTCGATCCCACCCTCGCGGCACATGACAACTTCACCTTGCTGACCAATGCGTTCGTCAGCCGCCTGGAGACCGACGCCTCCGGCCGCATGGTCAGCCGCGTGCACGTCCTCCGTGACGGACAGAAGGAACAATACTCGGCCGATATCGTGGTGGTCGCGTGCGGGGCGCTCAGCTCGGCATTGCTGCTGCTCCGCTCCGCCAATGACGCGCATCCGCGCGGACTCGCCAACGGATCGGATCAGGTCGGGCGCAATTACATGCGGCACAACATGAATGTGCTGATGGCGCTGCTGAAGCAGCCGAACCCCACCGTATTCCAGAAGACGCTCGCAGTCAGCGATTACTATTTCGGCGATGCCGACTGGAATTATCCGATGGGGTTGATCCAGATGTGCGCGGCATCGCACGGCGAGCAGATCCGCGGCGAGGCGCTTCCGTCGTGGCTGTCCTGGGTGCCGGAAATGCCGTTCGACAAGATGGCCGAGTATTCCATGGATTTCTGGCTGCAAAGCGAGGACCTACCGCGGCCGGAAAACCGGATCGGCTATGATGGAGACAGGGTCGTTCTGGACGTGGCCCAGGGCAACGAAGAAGCGGCTCGTCGGCTGAAGCGCAAGTTGGAAAGCCTGCTGGAGCCGATCGGCGCGCATTCGCATCTGCTGGAGCGCAGTCTCTACCTGGGCAAGAACATCCCGATCAACGGAACAGCGCATCAGGCTGGCACGTGCCGCTTCGGGACCGACCCGGCACGTTCCGTGCTGGACCTCGATTGCCGTACGCACGAGCTGGACAATCTGTACATCGCGGATGCCAGCTTCTTTCCCTCAATCGGCGCGGTGAACCCCACGCTCACCATCATCGCCAACGCCCTGCGCGTCGCGGACCGCATCAAGGAGCGTTTGGGCGCATAGAAGCCCCCGTCTGCCCGGCCGCCGATCCAGGCCGGCATCACCCATTCCCCGTTCTTGCCAGTCCACGGGTCAAGGCGCTGCAAGGCCGGCTGCTGAACATCCACCCAATAGAGGCATTGCTCCACCTCGCACCACACAGGCGATTCGGTCGTGATCGACGCCCGGCGAAGCACGCAATCAGCGGTGGTAACGGCTTGTTCAAGCATGCCCTGGAAACTCGGCAGCAGCAGCGCCGTTCCCTGCATGGTGAGCCGAACGTGCCAGGGGCCAAGGCGATGTATTTTCCCGAAAAACTTCGAGCTTCGAAAAAATACGCATGAGCCTGAGCGTCCTCCTCGCGCTTGCGCTCCGCTATGTGCTGGTCGTGCTGTTCTTCCCGTTCAGCGCGCTGGACAAGATCATCAACTTCCAGGGTGCGGTGGGGCAAGCCAGGCATCTGTTCCCCCGCGGCGGTCTGGCCGCCACGATGATCGCGGCAGGGGTATTCATCGAGATCGTCATGCCGCTCGGCATACTGACTGGCGTCGCCGACCGGCTGGCGGCGTTCATCATGGCCGGATATTGCGTGGTGACCGCGATACTGTTCAAGCAGTTCTGGACGCCAGGCGACTTCTGGCACGCGGGTGAAAGCAAGGGGCGCAATCTGTTCTGGGATTTCCTCAAGAATTTCTCGCTCGCCGGGGGGTTCCTGCTGATCACCTTCGGCATCGGCGCCGCCACAGCCGGTGCGTTCTTTCAGGCGCCATTGTCCTCCACCCATCCTTATGCGGCTCAGCAGGAGATTTCCGGTCGATGACCCAGGACCAGAAGCCGACCGTCCCCTACTGGCATCTGTGGGTTGACGATGAAGGCATCAGCCATCAGACACGGTGCAGCCTTGCCGATTTCGAGATGAAGTCGATAGCGGCGGGCGTGGCGCCGCAATGGTCGGGCCGCAAGACATCCTCAGACATGACGATCACGGTGACGGTGCTGCCGGCGGGCTGGGTGGGTGAATGGCACGAGAACCCGAAGCCACAATGGATCATCCCGCTTTCGGGCCGCTGGTCCGTGGAATCGATGGATGGCACATGTGTCGAAATGGGTGCGGGGGAGATGTCCTTCGGCGAGGATCAGAACACGCGCGGGTCCGGCGGCCGCACGGGCCATCTCTCCCGCACGCTCGGCAGCGAACCGGCCGTGCTGATGGTGGCCCAGTTCGGGACCCCTCCGACCGTCGCTTCGCCATGCCGCTTCCGGTGAGCACCGAAGGGGACGGGTTTGTCGTCAATGACCCGCGGTTTGCCGGCTATCTTCTGGCCAACGCATCCCTGGAGGAGCTTGCCTCCGGTTTCCGGTGGATCGAGGGGCCGGTCTGGATGGGTGATGCCGATTGCCTTCTGTTCCAGGACCTGCCGCACAACCGCACGATGCGCTGGATCGAGGGCAACGGAGTGTCGGTCTACCGTGCACCCTCGAACTACGCGAACGGCCAGACCCGCGATCGCCAAGGGCGGCTGATTTCCTGTTCGCATCGCGGGCGATGCCTCTACCGCACTGAACTCGACGGTCGCGTCACCCGTCTGATTTCGCGCCACAACGGAAAGCGGCTGAATGCTCCGAACGACGTGGTGGTGAAATCGGACGGGACCGTCTGGTTCTCCGACCCGCTGTACGGGATCCTGACCGACTACGAGGGCGGTCGCCAGCAATCCGAGCAGCCGCCGGCGCTCTACCGCCTTGATCCGGAAAACGCCGACATCCGCATCATGGCAGGCGACTTCGACGGCCCGAACGGGCTCGCCTTCTCGCCGGACGAAAAGCGGCTCTATGTCGCCGAAACCGGCGACCAGAGCCAGGAGCGACCGCGACAATATATTCGCGTGTTCGATGTTCTCTCCGGCGGGCAGCAGCTATCGGGCGGCGATGTGTTCTACAAGATTGAACCCGGCTATTGCGACGGCCTGCGCATCGACGAGGACGGGAATCTCTGGTCCAGCGCTGCCGACGGCGTGCACTGCATCAGCCCGGAAGGAAAGCTGCTGGGCAAGATTCTGGTGCCGCATCGGGTATCGAACATGGCGTTCGGTGGCCCGATGAAGAACCGCCTGTTCATCGGCGGCTCGCACACGCTCTACGCGATCTTTCTGAACCGGCGTGGCGCGCAGTGGCCGTGAGCATCGTCCGGCACATCGCGGGCTTGAGCCTCACGGTGCGGAATGCCGAACGTCTCGGCAATTTCTACATGTCCGCACTGGGCTTTCGTCGCACCGGGACAGAAGCCCGCGATACGGGATTCGCACTGTTGATGGGGCTTCGGCCGATGCATGCGCAGGCCGTGCACCTGCAGCTTGGCGGGCAGCTCCTTGAACTGGTGGCATTTGCCGAGCAGGGCGCACCCTGGCCGGAGCCGGGCGCCGGCGACGACCCGTGGTTTCAGCACCTGGCAATCGCGGTTTCCGACATGCGTGCGGCCTATGCGCAGCTCTGCGGCCACTCCGGCTGGGCGCCGATCTCGCAGGATGGCCCACAGCATTTGCCGGCAGCATCGGGCGGCGTCACCGCGTTCAAGTTCCGCGACCCCGAAGGCCATCCGTTGGAATTGCTCGAGTTTCCTACAGGCCACGTGCCCATCGCACGGCAGATGCCCGTCGCCGCCCGCACGCATCTGGGCATCGACCATACCGCCATTGTCGTGGCCGACAGCGAAGCGAGCGTTGCGTTCTACGCCGGCACAGGCCTGTCCGTCGGCGCGCGGTCCAACAACCATGGCATCGAGCAGGCGCGGCTTGATGACCTCACGGACCCCGTGGTCGAGGTTACCGCTCTCGAACCAACGATCGCCGCGCCGCCGCACCTTGAGCTGCTCTGTTATCGGGCACCGCTGCGCGCCGTATCGGCGCCAGCACGGAAACACAGCAATGATGCGGTCGCGACGCGGCTGCTGCTGGCGACAGACGATGTGGCGGCTGCTGCCAGCGATCTCGCAGCCCAGGGCGCCTGCCCGATTGCCGCGGGGTCGTTCCGCATGGGGCCGGCGGCCCTGCTGCGTGATCCGGACGGGCATGACCTGCTGCTCGTCACGACGGATATTGTGGCGGCTGTCGGAGTGATCCCCTGAGCACACCGGCGGTTCCGGCCACCTGTCTTGTCCAATCAGCCGTCCTTCGCAATCGCCATGAAGCAGTGGACGTAGTCCATGGCATGTCCTTCCGGCGCCGCGGCGACATCGGCTTCATAGGCGTCGTAGAACCGATCGATGATGTCCTGGCGCTCAGGCAGCGGCCGTGCCGGGTCCAGCGCGGCCATGAACATGCTCTCGCTCCAGGAACGCAGCGTCGGCACGTAGGATCGCGCGAACGCGACGGGATCGCCGTCCTGGCGGAAGCGTGCGGCGTATGGGCACGGCGTCACCGCGGAATGGCACTGCCGCAGCGTCAATCCCGCCTGCCGCACGGGCGAGGACGGGTCGTCGAACGGCGTGCGGAATTCGGCAATGGTCTTGTAGTATTGCGGGAACGTGGCGCGGCGGCACTCCTCTTCGCCGATCGCACCGGCCACACGCAATGCGCACCAGTGGCGGCTGAATTCCTCGTGCATGCTGCGCCCGCCGGTATAGCCGAGATAGTGGCCCGCTTCGTCCTCGCAGAAATTCGCCAATACCAGGCGCCCGCCCGGCGCCAGCTCCCGTGCGCGCAGAAGCAGGATCGTCTCCCAATCCATCATCGCCCGGCGACGGAACGCCTCGCGCTCGGCACCGGTGGCGCCGACCGCGTGCACATGGTCGGCGATCATTGCCGGCAGTGCGCTCAGCCAGTGCATCGCGGTCGCGGAGAAGCCGAACCGGAGAGATGCATCCGGAAAGATCTGCCGGTAGAAGCTGGCACCGCTGGCGAATGTGAAAAGCCCCTGCATGTCATGCAGGCTCGGGCCGGCGCGCCCGGGAAGAAGCCCATGGACCAGCCGGAACAATGTCGAGAAATCATTGTGCGGCAGATCGGTGTAGGTCAGCGTGATCGGGCGGTCCGGCATCCGGGCGCGCAGCCAAGTGATGGCGGCGCGATGCAGGTCGATCGAGGTGCCGCCGTCCGCCGCCCCGAAATCGGCGATGGCGAACGGACCGTCTCCGGCGTGCAGGTCCATCGAACCCAGCGCCTCCAGCACCAGGCCGGCCACGGCATCGATCACCAGTTTCGCACCGGTCGTATGGGCGCTGTAGTAGCCGGCGTCCCGCATGCGGATCGTCGGGCCGTTCACGCTTGCGGGATCGGACATGGAAGCCTCCTGGCGCTGGCAAGATGCCGGCGGTGCATCAATCGTCGTCACGCGGCCCGGCTCCCGCGCCTTTCAGGCGCGATTCCGCTGTCGCCGGAACGTAGGTGTGTGCCGCATAGGCTTCGAGCCGGGCATGCAGCACGGCCGTGATCCGCGGGCGCCCGATGCGTGGCGACAACACGCATGGAAGCATGGCGTGTCTCGGCGCAGGCATCCGGATGTGCAGATCCGCCTGTGCAAGCCCTTCCAGCACGGGCCACGCGGGCGACACCGTGACGCACCCATCCGACATGCAGAAAACATCGATCTCCGCCATGCGCGCCATCACCGCGCATATCCCTGCCTTGGCCGCCTCCCACAGTGCGGGGATGAGCCAAAGCGGCACCGCCACGTTGCGGAACCCGCGATCGATCGGTGCTCCGGCGCTGTCCGCGACGAAGCTGCCAAGACAGAAAGGGCAGCGCGATGCCTCGGGCGGCTCCTCCAGCAGCATCAGCAGCGATGCCGCCCACGCATCTGTCCGCTGCGCGAGCCAGCGCGCACGGTGGCCGGCGTCCTCGGCGACGCCCCAGGGAAGGCCGGCGCCACGCCCCGCCTTCAACGCGAGGGATTCCACCTCGTTCAGCGACATCTCCATGGCGTTCAGGCCGCATCGCCAAAGGCTGCGGTCTTCGGCCGGGCAAGCATCTCGCACGGGAACGGCGCCCCCTGGAACAGGCAGATCCGCAGCCACCTGTCGGAGCGCGGATCGAACCGGGTAGCACCGAAGAACGCGAGCTTGCAGCGCAACAGATCGATCGGCCGCATCTCCGCATCGATCAGGTTGTCCTGGATCTCGGCATACGGAAAGCGCGCGGCGATCTGCACGCGACGGACGACATGGCGGAACTCCGGCCGTTCCAGCAGGAATACGGCGACGGGTTGCGCATCGGGCGCCAATGCCAGCGCCTTGCGCAGTCGGGACACGTCGCGGGCGAATGTCAGCGGCTGCTCCCGCTCGGCGCCCGGTTCCTCCGCGCGTTCCCCGAGCCGCGGTTCCAGCTTCTCCGCGGAGACGTACCAGAACCGCGCCACGGCGGCCGGCTGGCCGAAATCCATGGCCAGCGCCCAGGGATAGACCGCGTCGATCAACGTGCCGAGCGCCGCGCAGCCGATGCCGCCATCGATCCATGTGCCCGTGCTCTCATTCGCGCTCATGGTTTCGCAAAGATCATCCACCCGCGCGCCATGCGGCTCGATCAGCAGCGACACCGTGCATTCCTGCGCTTCCAGGCAGAGATTGTCCTCGGCCCACCGGTAGATCGCTTCCCATGGTTCCGGCGTGTCCGGCGGCAGCGTGACAACGTAGCGCGCCAGCGCCGCCAGATCTGTCGCCAACTCGCAAACGCGCGTGGATTGCAGTTCGTCAGCCGTGAGCCAGTGCGCAGACGCGCTGCGTGCGGCGCGAAGCTGGGCGTGGAAGGCGGCCCATGTGTCCGGTGACGCCGCCGGCAGCGCACGCACGCGGGAAAGTGCCGTTTCCCGCGCCAGCATCCAATGATGCAAAAGGATCGGGTGCCGCACCAGGAACGGCGCCATGCCCAACCCGGTCGAATTGCCGACCCCGAACCGCCGCCGCAACGCCGGATCGATCTGCGCTGCACCGGGCGACAGCGCGGCCGCGCAATGCTCGACAAGGTCGATGGTGAAAGCGCGGATCAGCCAGACAGTGAGCATCTCCGCCTGGAACGGGCCGGCGAACTCGGCACGGCCGGCGATCCGGTCGCGATCGGCGATGCCGAATTTGCCGTTGCCGTAAACCGCCGTGGTGCGCAGCAGGTAGCCAACATCCTCTATCGCCGCCGCATCCGGCTGGCGCCCGGCGGCGAGGGTATGCACGACGCTGTCGAACAGCCGCGTGCTTTTATTGGCGCGCGAGAGGATCAGGTCCGTCGCCGCGAACCGCCCGGCTTCCTGCAAGGGAACGTTGCGCGCGAGCCGCGCGATCTCATCTGCATCCGGCACGCCGTCATACAGCACGTAGCTGGTGTCCCAGGCTTCGGCAATCACGCGGTCGGTGCGTTCGGCATCCGGCAGATGGCGCGAGAATGCGACAAGGCTGTAGATCCGCTCCGGCATCTGCACGGTGTAGAGCGCATGGCCGAACCCGAGCGGATCCAGCGCCCAGGCGGTGCGGGAAATGCGCCAGCCCTCCCGCGCCGCGCGGCGCAGCATGGCGCGCAGGAAGCTCAGCCGCGTCGGATGCATCGCGCCCATGCGCGCCAGCCGCATCACCGTGCCCGGCGGCCGCAGCCCGCCCGCTACACCGGCCGGCTGCATGGGGCTCACGGGTTTGGCGCCGCCGGGACAGGTCGGTGCGCCAATCCGCGCACGCGGGCCAGCAGCGCGCCGTCGATCGCAATGCCGTCGCGGTCCGCGGCGGCGCGCGCCGCCGCCCGTCGCGCTCCGGGCAAGTGTGCGCCGGCATCGGCCGTGAAGGCCTCGGCCACCGTCGCCAGCCGCGCCGCGAACTGGCCGCCCGAAATCGCCGCCGCATCGAACACGATGAACATCTGGCCGGTGCGCGGCGGGCCGCCGGCCGTGCCGGAGAACGGGCTCGCCGCGATGCCCGGCGTGGCGCCGGTCAGGCAGGCGGCCATGACTTCGACCAGCAGCGCCGCGCCAACGCCCTTGTAGCCGCCCGACGGCATCATCGTGCCGCGCAGCGCGGCCGCCGGGTCCGTCGTCGGCTGGCCCGCCTCGTCCAGCGCCCAGCCCGCCGGCAGTGTCTCGCCCGCGCGGGCGCGTTTCATCACCTCGCTTTTCGCGACCACGCTCGCGCTCTGGTCGATGACAAAAGCCGCCCCGCCTTCGCCCGGCACGGCGAGCGACCAAGGGTTGGTGCCGAGCACCGGTCGCAGCGCGCCCCAGGGCGCGATCGAAGCCGGCGCGTTGGTGAAGCCGAGCCCGACCAGCCCCTGCGCCGCGATACGCTCGGTATGGTAGCCGAGCACGCCGCAGTTGTACGAATTGCGGATCGCCAGCACGGCAACACCCTGCGCACACGCAAGCGGCATCACTGCCGCGAGGCCGAGATCAATCGCTGGATGCGCAAAGCCGGTCCGCGCATCGACAGCGACGACCGACGGCGCCGGGCGCGTCAGCTCCGGCTCCGCCGTGCCGTCCACCTTGCCGCAATCGAGATGCTCGCAATAGGTCGGCAGATAGGCAAGGCCATGGGAGGCAAGCCCGTCCCGCTCCGCCGCCGCCACGGCGCGCGCCAGCGAACCGGCGGCTTCCGCCCGCGCGCCGTGCGCACGCAACGCCGCCTCGGCCAGTCGTTCGATCTCGGTGGCACGCATGCGCTCCGCCATCATGGCTCAGACCGCCACCAAGGCGGGCCGGCCCGCCGCCTCGCCGGGCGCGAAGGCCTCGCCCATGAAGCGCAGCCAGTTGCCGCCCAGCACCGCCGCGGCATCCGCCTCGGCAAAGCCGGCGGCGCGCAGCCCGCGCGCCAGGTTGGCGAAGCCACGGCTGTCGTGGAACCATCCGGGCTGCGGAGGGAATGCCGGCCGCGCCGCGCCCGGAGCCGGTCGCGTCCAGCGGCCTTCCCGCATCCACTGCACCACCGTATCGGGCTGGTCCAGGCAGAGATCGGAGCCGATGCCGAGCTGTGCCACACCGATCGTCTCCGCAACCTCCGCCGCCATGGCGCAGAACACCTCCAGCGTGGTTGCCGAACCGTCGCGCAGATGATGCGGATACAGCGACAGGCCCAGCATCCCGCCGGATTGCGCCAGCGCACGCAGGACGGGCGCCGATTTGTTGCGGCCGGTCGGCTTCCACGCCGAGGGGTTGGCATGCGTCACGGCGATCGGTCGCGCCGAGAACTCGATCGCTTCCAGCGTCGTCCGCTCGGCGGCATGCGACATGTCGATCACCATGCCGAGGCGATTCATCTCCGCGATTACCTCCCGCCCCATGCGGGTGATGCCGGAATCCTCCTCCTCCGCCCAGCCGCATCCCAGGAGGGACTGGTTGTTGTAGGTCAGCTGCATGAAGCGCACGCCGAGCGTGTGCAGCACCTGCACCAGCCCCAGATCGTCCTCGACAGGCAACGGGTTCTGCAGCCCGAACACGACGGCGGTGCGGCCTTCCTCATGCGCGCGCTCGATCTCCGCGGCCGAGGTCGCTTGCACGATCAGGTCGGCGTTCTCGCGGAACCGCCAGTTCCACTCGACGATGCGATCCACCGTGGCGCGGAACCCTTCATGATAGGCGAGCGTCACATGAACGGCCGAAAGCCCCGCTTCGCGCATCTGCGCGAACACTTCGCGCGACCAGCGGCAGAATTGCAGCCCGTCGATCAGCATCGCCCGGCCGCCGAACAATTCGGCCCCCAATTCACTCCCCGGCCGGACAGATGGCGGTTGGAAACGCGGCATGGCCTGCCTCCCTGAAGCCCTGGGCAGCCTCCGCTCAGGGCCGCCAGTTCCTTATCGTCCGCGCCCGCGATGCTTTCAGTCAACCGCGAACTTCTGTATCTTCGTTCAGTGAAACTGAACGGGTTCGGAAATCGATGATCGGCATGCCCGGGCTGCGCGTGGCGGTGGCGATCGCCGATGCGGGGGGCATCCGCGCCGCCGCCGAGCGGCTCGGCCGCAGCCCGTCCGCCGTTTCCATGATGCTGCGCCAGATGGAGGCCGAGCTCGGCGCCGCGTTGTTCGAGGGCGGACGCCGCGCGCACCCGACACGGCTCGGCCAGCAGGTGTTGAACGAGGCGCGGGACGTGATCGCCCATTTCGACCGCGCCGCCGCGGCGATCCGCGCGTTTGCCGGCACCGAGGCCGGGCAATGCGATATCGCCTGCGTGCCCAGCGTCGCGGTCGCCTTCATGCCGGCGGCCATCCTGAAGCTGCGCGCCACGGCGCCGCTGCTCGCGGTGCAGGTGCGCGACATGGATTCGCGCGCGGCGGTGGAAGCGGTGGCGAAAGGCGCAGTGGACGCCGCCTTCGCCAGCCTGTCGCGCCCCACACCCGACCTGTCCCTGATGCCGGTGCTGGCCGATCGCCTGGACGTGGTCTGCCGGGCCGATGATCGGCTGGCGCGCGTGAAACACCCCCTCCCATGGCGTGCGCTTCTTGGCCGGCGCTTCCTCGCCAACGGCAGCTATGGCGGCGTGGTCAATCCAGAATTCCTGGCCACGGCACGGGCGGCTCACCTGCAGGTCCGCAATGTCACCTCCCTGCTGGCGATGGTGCGCGTCGGCGTCGGCATCACCGTTCTGCCGCGCCTGTGCCGGTTGCAGGGCGAGGCCGGGCTCTGCTTTGTCCCGGTAGAGGATCCTGAAGCGGTGCGCGTGCTGAGCCTGATCACCCGCGCCGGCCGCGCCCAGCCGCCCGGCAGCATGCGGCTCGCCTCGGCAGTTCTGGAGGTGGCCCGCGCGCGGGAGACGGAGCTTTCCTACAAACTGCTGCTCGCGCCGGAAGCATCACCGGGCGCCATTGCGTGAGGCGCGACCTGCGGGCGTGGAATCGCGATCGGTTCCAGGTATCTCCTCAGCTGACCCGATCACGGCCGCCGGCTTGATTGGGGATTCCCAATCTTGAGGCCATGATTTCCCGATCCCGGCCGCATCACAGTGCCGCCGCGCCCCGCAAGGAGCGCGACCGACAGTTGAGGATGCGCCCCGATGCCGTTGAACGCCCGATCGTCGCTGGTTCTCGCCGCCGCCCTGCTGGGCACGGCGGCCTTCCCCGCCCTTTCGCCCGCACAGGCCGCAGCCCCGCTCGCCGCGCGACAGGTGCCGCTGCCGCCCATCCCGCATCCGCCGGGGGATATTCCGGACACGCAGGTTTTCATCGATTACCACGCACCTTGGGGATTCTCGATCAAGGTGCCGGAAGGCTGGGCACGGCGCGTCGCGGCGCACCATGTGGCGTTCACCTCCGCCTATGACGGGCTTGCCGTGCGCATGGGCACGGCGGCCACGGCGCCGAGCGTGGCCGGCGTGAAGCAGGATCAGGCGGCGCTGCTCGCACGCTCGCCCATGGCGGTGCGGATCTCGAAGATCGCCGCGATGTCCCTGCCCGGCGGGCCGGCCGTGCTGATCGCCTACAGCTCCAACTCCGCCCCCAATGCCGTGACCGGCAAGGCGATCCGGCTGGAGAACGATCGCTATCTGTTCTGGAAGGGCGGCAAGCTCGCCACGCTCACTCTGTCGGCGCCGTTCGGGGCGGACAACGTGGACCAGTGGCGGCTGATCGCGCGCAGCTTCCGATGGAACTGAACCCCGCGATCCAGGCGGTCGATCTCTACCGCTTCTTCCACGCCGGAGAGGCCGAGACGCTCGCGCTGCGCGGCGTGAGCCTCGTCGTGCACCCAGGGGAGATGGTGGCGCTGGTCGGCCCGTCCGGCAGCGGCAAATCCACCCTCCTCGCCTGTCTCGCCGGCCTCGATGAGCCGGATGGCGGGCATGTGGTGCTGCAGGGCGAACGGCTGACGCGCCGTCCGGAAGCCGAGCGGGCCCGCCGCCGCGCCGGATGCATCGGCATCTTGCTGCAGGCGGGCAACCTGTTCGATGTGCTCTCGGTCTCCGACAACATCCGCTTGCAGATGCGCCTCGCCGGCAAGCCGGATGCGGCGCGGATGGATGCGCTGCTGGCCAGCGTGGGGCTGCTGCCGCGCCGAAATTCTCTGCCCGGGCAGCTTTCGGGCGGAGAGGCCGCGCGCGCGGGGCTTGCGGTGGCGCTGGCCGCGGCCCCCGCCGTGCTGCTCGCCGACGAGCCGACCGGGGAGGTGGACGGGCAGACCGAGGCGCTGCTGCTGCATCTGCTGGATGAGCAGCGCGATGCCGGCATGGCCGCGCTGATCGCCACCCACAGCCCGGCACTGGCAGCGCGGGCCGATCGCGTCATTCGCATTGAGGACGGAAGGGTCTCCGATGGCCAGACCGATCGTTGAAGCCGTCGCGCTCGGCCGGGATTTCCCGCTGGGCGGGCAGACGGTGCAAGCCCTGCTGCCGGCGTCGTTCCGGGTGCAGGCCGGAGATCGCATCGCGCTCACCGGCGCCTCGGGCAGCGGCAAGTCCACGCTGCTGCATCTGATGGCGGGGCTGGACGCGCCGACCGGCGGCGGGCTGTGCTGGCCGGCGCTGGGGGCGCCGCCGGAGAAGGCGTGGGCGCTGCGGCCGGGGAAGATCGGCATGGTGTTCCAGGCGGCGAGCCTGCTGCCGATGCTCGACCTCGCCGAGAACGTCGCGCTGCCGCTGCTGCTGGGCGGGAAGGCCCAGGGGGCGCGGGAACGGGCGGTGGCGGCGCTCGATGCGGTCGGGCTCGGCGGACTTGCGGACAAGCTGCCGGAGGAACTGTCGGGCGGGCAGGCGCAGCGTGTGGGCCTCGCCCGGGCGCTGGTGGGCGCCCCGAAGCTGATCCTGGCGGACGAGCCGACCGGCCAACTGGATCACGCGACGGCGCAGCATGTGTTCGACGTGCTGCTGGCCGCGCTGGAAGGAAGCGATACGGCCCTCGTCGTCGCCACGCATGACCCCGTCATCGCCGCGCGCCTGCGCACCGTGTGGCAGATGGCGCACGGCAGCCTTCGCACGGAACAGGAATAGGCACGCATGGTCGGCATCTGGATCAGGGGGCTGCTCGCGGGCAGGTCCGGCAGGCTGTTCGGGGCGATCCTGGGCGTGGGGCTCACCGTCGGGCTCGTCATCGCGATCGGCACCTTCACCGTCACCGCATCGCGCAGCATGACGCGGCGGGCCATCGCGGGCGTGCCGGTCGATTGGCAGATCGAGCTGCTGCCCGGGGCGGACCGGGCGGCGGTGGTGAAGGCGCTGGGGCAGGCCGCGCCCGCCACCGCGCTGCGGGCCGTGGGCTACGCGAATGCGGCGGGGTTCAAGGCGGTCTCGGGCCAGACCGAGCAGACGACCGGGCCGGGCAAGGTGCTGGGCCTGCCTGCCGGCTACCGCGCGCAATTCCCGCACCAGATCCGGCTGCTGCTCGGTTCCTGGAACGGCGCGCTGATCGCGCAGCAGACCGCGGCGAACCTGCATGTGAGCATCGGCGATGCCGTGACGATCGAGCGCGTGGGCCTGCCCGCGGCGCAGGTGAAGGTGGCCGGCGTGGTGGCGCTGCCGAACGCGGATTCGATGTTCCAGGGGATCGGGCTGCCGAAGGGCGCGGGGCTGCAGGCGCCGCCGGACAATGTGGTGATCCTTCCATCAGCCCGGTGGCACGCGCTGTTCGATCCGCAGGCAGCGGTGCGGCCGGATTCGGTGCGCCTGCAACTGCATGTGAAGCTGGCGCACAACCATCTTTCACCCGATCCGGGCGCGGCCTTCCTGCAGGTGACGCATGCCGCGAACAATCTGGAAGCCCGGGTGGCTGGCAGCGCGGTGGTGGGGGACAATCTGGCCGCGCGGCTGGCCGGCGCGCGGACCGATTCGCTGTATGCGCGCGTGCTGTTCCTGTTCCTCGGCGTGCCGGGCGTGGTGCTGGCGGGGTTGTTCACCCTCTCGGTCGCCGCATCGGGGGCGGCGCGGCGGCGGCGGGAAACGGCACTGCTGCGCACCCGTGGGGCTGCCACGGCCCAGGTGCTGGCGGTGGCCGGGGCCGAAGCGGGCATGATCGGCGCGGGCGGCACGGTGGTCGGGCTTGTGCTGGCGCTGCTGGCCACGCTGGCCTGGTGGCGGGTGGGCGCGCTTGCCACCGCGCTGCCGTGGGTTGGCATCGCGATCCTGATCGGCGCGGCACTGGCCGCCGCCGGCATCCTGCTGCCGGCGTGGCGGGAGGCGCGATGGAGCACCGTCGCCGCATCCCGCGGCAGCGCCGCGCGGC
>DATKQI010000353.1:0-3031 GCA_035532755.1 Acetobacteraceae bacterium | reverse complement strand
CAGCGTCTCCACCGAGGAGATCGCGGGCAGGTGCCGGGCGATGCAGTCCCAGCTTTCGCCTTCGTCCGCGCTGGCATACAGCTCCCCGCCGCTGGTGCCGAAATACACGCCGGCGGGGTCCAGCCGGTCCGTCGCCATGGCCTGGCGCAGCACGCCGAAGAAGGCGTTTTCCTGCGGCAGGCCGTTGCGCAGCGCCTGCCAGCTTGCCCCCGCATCGCGCGTGCGCCACACCGCCGCGCGCGCCTCGGGCACGTAGCGGCCGGCGGTGTCCCCGTTCAGCGGCAGCAAGTACAGCGTGGCGGGGTCGCGCGGGTGCGCCGCGGCGGGGAAGCCGAAGCTGGAGGGCAGGCCGGCCTCGATGCTGTCCCACCGCCGCCCGCCGTCTTCCGAACGGTACATGCCGCAGTGGTTCTGCTGGTACAGCCGGTCCGGCATGCCGGGCGCCATCACGAGGCAGTGCACGCACTGGCCGTATTCGGGGTATCGCTGGTCCTCCGGCAGGAAATCCGCCCGCGTGCCGCGGTTGCGCGCTTCCCACGTTTCGCCGCCGTCCGCCGTGTGGAACACCCCGGCGGTGGAGATGCCGACCCAGATCTGCTTCTCATCCTCCGGGTGCGGCAGCAGCGAATGCAGGATCATCCCGCCGCCGCCCGGCACCCAGTGCGGGCGGGAGGGATGGTTCTGCAGCCCGGCCACGTGCTTCCAGGATTTCCCGCCGTCCTCGCTGCGGAACAGCCCCGCCGGCTCCACGCCCGCGTACAGCGCGTCCGGCCCCCGGGCGATGCTCCAGACCGCCTTGATCGGCTCGTCGCCATCGGGATAGGCGAGCCCCTCGCTCGAATGCGTCCAGCTTGCGCCGAGGTCGGGCGAGGCCCACACCGCCGGGCCGAACCACGCGTTGCCGCCGCCGCCGAAGATCGTGCCGGTGGCGGGATCGGCGATCACGTGGTGCATCGGCCAGGTTTCGCAGAACGGGCCGCGCAGCGCCCAGGATCGCCGCGCGGCATCGCTTTGTGCGATGAACGCGCCCTTCTTCGTGCCGAGCAGCACGATGATTTTCCGCGCCATCTCCGCCGCTATCCCCGCTTGCCGACGAGCGCGAACGTCGCCCCCTGCGGGTCGATGCCCTGGACGATCCAGGCATCGCCCGGCACCTGCATCGGGCCGTTGACGATCTTCCCGCCGCCGGCGCTCACGCGGCCGACCGCCGCATCGATATCGCCGGTGTTGACGTAGTACAGCCAGTACGGCTTCGGCTCCGCCGCCGAGCGGTTGAACATCCCGCCGAGCATCTGCCCGCCGATGGTGAAGATCTGGTAGATGCCCATCTCCTTCATGTCCATCCCCTCGCCCTTCTCCCAGCCGAACATCTCCGCGTAGAAATCCATCGCCTTCGGCCAGTCCGCCGTGTGCAGCTCGTGCCAGCCGACCTGGCCCGGCTTGTCCTGCCCGACCTGGGCTTCCGGCTCGGCGCGGGAAGGGGTGAACAGCGTGATCGCAGCGCCCTGCGGATCGGTGATGACGGAGAAGCGGCCGATGGTCGGGATGTCGGTCGGCGGAACATGCACCATCGCGCCCAGCCGCGCGGCCTTCGCGCTCGCGGCGTCCACATCGTCCACCGCCACATAGCCGATCCAGCCGGTGGAGGCGCCGGAGGCGCGCATCTGCTCGTTCAGCTCCATCATGCCCCCCACCGGCACATCGCCCACGGTGAGCAGGGTGTACGGCATGCCGGGCACCGGCGAGGGCTGCGTGCCCCAGCCCGCGACGGAGCGGTAGAACGTTTCGGAAGCCTTCGGATCGGGCGTCAGCAGCTCGTACCAGCAGAAACGGGCGGGGGTTGCGGCCATGGCGGTAGCTCCCATCGGGTTGCCGCTTTTGCGCGCGGCGGTTGCTTGACTTTTACGTTGATATCAACATTATTGGGCGGTGTCAAAACCCCCCCTGTTAAACTCCGATGACGTTCCCTTCGCCGTCACGATCGAGGTGCGGGACAGTTGCCTGTGCCTGCACGTGCAGCGGGCGGCCCGGGCGCTTGCGCGGCATTACGACGATGCGCTGCGCCCGGCGGGGCTGACAAGCGGGCAGTTCTCCCTGCTGATGTCGCTCAACCGCCCCGCCCCGCCGCACATGGGCGCGGTCTCGTCCCTGCTGGCGATGGACCGCACCACGCTCACCGCCAACCTCAAGCCGCTGGAACGCCGCGGCCTGCTGAAGGTGAGCATCGATCCGGCAGACCGGCGCGGCCGGCTGCTGGAACTCACGCCGCCGGGCCGTGCCGCGCTCGCCGCCGCGCTGCCGTTCTGGCGGGCCGCGCAGGCCGAGGCCGAGCGCCGCCTCGGCCCCTCCGGCATCAGCCGCCTGTGCGAAGACCTGCGCGCGCTGGCGTGAGCCTCAGATCCCGCTGATCAGCGTGTGCGCCAGATACAGCACCAGCGCGATGCCCAGCAGCACCATCAGCCCGGCAAGGGCGAGATCGGTCCGCGCGCCGTCCTTGCTCATCTCGCCGCTGTCGATCGCCTTTCCGGTGCGGACGAACCGCACGGTCGCCATCACCACCATCGCCGTGCCGGAAACGATCAGCACGATCCCGGCCACGCCGCCCAGCCCCCCGCCCGGCACCGCCGCCGCCGCGCCGCCGCCGGCCATGGACCGCGCGGCGATCTTCAGGAACAGGTTGAACTTCGCCACCAGGAACCCGAACGCCATCACCGCGATGGCGGTGCGCACCCAGGCGAGGAACGTCCGCTCGTTCGCCGCGTGATCGGAGAAGTTGCGGATCATCGGCGCGCGCCTTCACCCATCATGCCCAACCCGTCATCCCTCCATCCGTCATGCCGGCGGAGGCCGGCATCCAGGCCCGCCACACCGGCCGTCCAACACGCGAGCCTGGACCCCGGCCTTCGCCGGGGTGACGGGGAGGGCCGGCCCTCAATGCCCCGCATGGGAACCGGAGAAATCCGGCGCGGCGAGGCCCGATGCCGCCAGCGCCGCCACCAGATCGGCCTTCAGCCGTTCCAGCCCGTGCTTG
>DATKQI010000352.1:0-11704 GCA_035532755.1 Acetobacteraceae bacterium | reverse complement strand
GCGCTGATAGTACTCGGCCACCGTCGAACGCTCGGCCTCGTCGCACTTGTTCAGGAAGGTCATCAGGAAGGCGAAGCCGATATCGCCGAAGATGCGCGCGTTCTCCGCCCAGGTGATCACCGTCCGCGGCGACATCACGGTGGAGATGTCCCCGGCGATGAAGCCCGCGCGCGTAAGGTCGGCGAGTGCCACCATGTTCTCCACGCGCTTCTTCATCGCCTTGTCGGCCGGGTCGATGCCCATCTTCGCCAGCACGATGTCGGTTTCCTGCCCGTGCGGCAGGTAGTTCAGGGTGGCGACGATGTTCCACCGGTCCATCTGCCCCTGGTTGATCTGCTGGGTGCCGTGGTACAGCCCGGTGGTGTCGCCCAGGCCCACCGTGTTGGCGGTGGAGAACAGCCGGAACGCGCGGTGCGGGCGGATCACGCGGTTCTGATCGAGCAGCGTGAGCTTGCCTTCCACCTCCAGCACGCGCTGGATCACGAACATCACGTCCGGCCGGCCGGCGTCGTACTCGTCGAACACCAGCGCGCAGGGGTGCTGCAAGGCCCAGGGCAGGATGCCCTCGCGGAATTCGGTGACCTGCTTGCCGTCCTTCAGGACGATCGCATCCTTGCCGATCAGGTCGATGCGGCTGATGTGGCTGTCGAGGTTGACGCGGATGCACGGCCAGTTCAGCCGCGCGGCCACCTGCTCGATATGGGTGGATTTGCCGGTGCCGTGGTAGCCCTGGATCATCACCCGCCGGTTGAAGGCGAAACCGGCCATGATGGCGAGCGTGGTCTCCCGGTCGAAGCGGTAGGCGGTGTCGATGTCCGGCACATGCTCCGTGCGGACGGAGAAGGCCGGCACCTCCATGTCGGAATCGATGTCGAACGCCTCGCGCGCATGCACCACGGCATCCGGCTGGTCGATCGCCGAGGTGGGGGTGGAACGGGCTTCGGCCAAGGCAGCGATGTTGTTCATCGGAAGGCTGGTCCTGTCATGGATAGGAAAAGACTAATCACCGGGATGAATGCCGCAAGCGCGCAAATCGATCATCCGGCAGCCGCCGCGCGCGGTTCTGCGGCCAGATGCGCCCGCACCGCGGCATAGGCGAGGTTGATGGTCTTCAGCCGCTCCTCCGCACCACGGTCGCCGCCGTTCGCATCCGGGTGGTGCCGCTTGGCGAGCTCCTTGTAGCGCGTTTTCACCTCGCCGATCGAGACCGGCCACGGCAGCCCGAGGGTGGCCAGCGGTTGGCGCAGCTCCGCCGGGGTCTGCTCCGCCGGGCGGCGGGCAGCGCGGCGGGCGGCCAGCACGTTCAGCGGGTCCTGGAGCATATCCTCGTCCAGATGGCCCCCACCCAGCCGGCCCAGCGGCCAGGTCGGGCGCTGCCAGGCGGTATCGGCCCGCAGTTCGGACTCGATCTGCCCCGGCGTCATGCCCTTGTAGTAGTCCCACGCGGCATTGTAGGCACGCACATGTTCCAGGCAGAACCACCAGTACTGGTTGAGCGAGACGCGCGATTTCGGCGCGCGGTATTCGCCCGGCGCGCCGCAGCCGGGCATGTCGCAGGGCCGGCCCGGCGCGGCCGGGTCTGGCGCATAGGCCCGGGAACGGGGCGTGCGAGCAGGCATCCCCCGTTATGTGCGCTGCGGCACGGGCTTGGCAATGCCCGCATGGCGCCCCGGCCGCACGGCAGGAGCGCACGCGCATGAACACCCGCGCAGAGCGGCTTTCCGCCCTTCTCCTCCGCGCCTTCGCCCCCGCCGAGGTGCGGGTGACGGACGACAGCGCCCGCCATGCCGGCCACGCGGGCGCCCGGCCCGGCGGGCAGACGCATTTCTCGGTGCTGGTCGTCTCCCCGGCCTTCGCCGGTCTCGGCCGCCTCGCCCGCTCGCGCGCCGCGCACGCGGCCCTGGCGGCGGAGTTCGAGGGCGGGATGCACGCGCTGGCCCTGACGCTGCGCACGCCCGAGGAGCATGCGGCCGGACCGGACGCGCGTTGATCAGCCCGCCGGCGCCAAGCGGGCGCTCGCGGCGAAGCGGCGCGGATCGACCATCGGGACGGCGCGCCCCGCTTCCCCCGGATCGCGCCCGGCGACCAGATCGGCGACCAGTTGCCCCGCGGCCGGCGAGGTCTGGATGCCGTAGCCGCCCTGGCCCACGCACCAGAAGAAGCCCGGCTCCGCCGCGTCCCACCCGAAGGCGAGGCTGCCGTCCGGCGTGAAGGTGCGCAGGCCGGCCCAGGCATGGGCGACATGCTTCACCGGAATGTCGAGCGCCTGCTGCATGCGGTCGATCGCGATCGCGATATCAAGCTCGTCCGGCTGCACGTCGTGCGGGTGCATCGGCGTCTCGTCCGCGGGCGAGATCATCAGGCGGGAGCCGGCTTCCGGGCGTGCGTACCAGGTGCCGCCGATATCGTTCGTCATCGGCCAGTGCGTCGTGTCATGCGGCGCGGGATCGATGATGAGGCCGGTGCGCCGTTTCGGCACGAGCCCGAGCGGCGCGGCCCCGGCCTGTCGCGCGACCTCGTCGCCCCAGGCCCCGGCGGCGTTGACCAGGATCGGCGCGTTGAACCGGGCACCGGAACTGGTGGCGACATGCCATTCGCCGCCCCTCCGCTCGATCCGCCCGGTGCGGCTGCGCAGCGCGAGAATGCCGCCGCGGGCGCGCATCTGCCGCAGGAACCCCTGGTGCAGCGCGGCCACATCCATGTCGAAAGCATCCTCCTCGATCGCGGCGGCGGCCGCGTATCCGGGGCGCAGGGCCGGCACCATCGCACAGGCTTCGCCGACAGGCAGCGGGCGCACGCCCTGCCCTTCCGCCAGCAGGCGGTCGAGCTGCGCGCGCTGCTCCGGCGGGGCGAGGAACAGCACGGGCCGGCGGCGCAGCAGCGGATGGTCGGCGAAGCCCGCGGGCGGGGATTCGAAGAACCGGCGCGAAAGCCCGGTCAGCGCCCGCACATCCGGCGGCCCGTAGTTGAGCACCCAGAGGGCGGCGGAGCGGCCGGTGGTGTGGTAGCCGGCGTGATCCTCCGCCTCGACCAGCGCCACCTTGCGCTCGGCGGCAAGGGCGGCCGCCGCGGTGGCGCCGGCGATGCCAGCGCCCACCACGACAATATCGAAATGCTGCGTGTCCATGGGGCGCAGCATCGGGTAGGGGAAGCGGCCGCGCAAGCCCGGATCAGTGCGCGAGCTGCTCCGGCTGCAGGCCCGAACGCAGCGGCAGGTCCGCCATCCGCAGCGCGACCAGCACCGCCACCACCATCAGCACCGCGCAGACCAGGAAGCAGAGCTGGAAAGCGCCGCTCAGCACCCCCTGCACCGCGATGCGCGCGGCGGGGCGAAGTCTTTCCAGCGTGGCGGAACCCGCCTGCATGGAACCCAGATCGAGATGCACCGGCAGGGCAAGTGCTGCCTGCCCCGCCGCGAAGCGGGACGCCAGCAGCGCGCCGACGAGCGTGGAGCCGAATGCCCCGCCCATCGAACGCAGGAACAGCAGCGACCCGGTCGCCACCCCAACGTCGCGCCGCTCCGCCGCGTTCTGCACGATGACCAGGATGCTCGGCATCACCACCCCGATGCCGATGCCGAGCACGATCATTCCGAACATCGCGAACCAGGATGGCGTGGCCGGCCCCATCAGCGCCATGAACACGAAGCCCACGCAGCAGGTCAGCAGGCCGAAGAGCAGGATGCCCTTGGTCTTGCCCAGCCGCCGCGCGACCTGCCCGGAGCTGTAGGCGCCGACGACGTTGAAGCCGAGGAAGGGCACGATCATCAGCCCGGACTGCGCGGCATTGGCCCCGCGTACGAGCTGGAAGAACAGCGGCAGCAGGAAGGTGGCCGCGAACAGGCCGAGCGAGGTAAAGAACGCGACGACCACGCCGCGCTGGAACACCGCGTTGCCGAACACCCGCGGCGGCAGCAGCGGATCGGCCACCCGCCGCTCCTGCGCCATCAGCAGCGCCACCAGCGCCACGCCGGCCACCGCCGCCCCCAGCACCTCCGGCGAGGTCCAGGCATAGGACACCCCGCCCCAGCTCAGCACCAGCAGCCACGCCGTCACCGCCGCCGTGAGCAGGGCCGCGCCCAGATAGTCGATCCGCGCCTGCAAGTTCTTCACCGGCAGCAGCCGCAGCCCGCGGTCGCACAGCACCATCGCGGCGAGGCTGAGCGGCAGGTTCATCCAGAAGATCCACCGCCACGTCAGATGGTCCGTCACATAGCCGCCGACGATCGGCCCGGCGATGCTGGCGATGCCCCACATCGCCGCCATGTAGCCCTGGTACTTGCCCCGCTCCCGCGGCGCGACGACATCCGCCACCGCCGCCTGCGCGAGTGCGAGCAGCCCGCCACCGCCGAGGCCGAGCAGCGCCCGGAACAGGATGAGCTGATCGAGCGTGGCGGCCATGGCGCACAGGGCGGACGCGATCGCGAACAGCACCAGCGCCGGCAGCAGCAGCTTCCGCCGGCCATAGATGTCGCTCAGCTTGCCGTAGATCGGCGTGGAGGCGGTGGAGGTGAGCAGATAGGCCGAGACGATCCAGGCCAGGTGCCCGAACCCGTGCAGATCGGCCGCGATCGCCGGCACCGCCGGGATCACCACCGTCTGGTCGAGGGCGGCGAGCAGGATGCACAGCACGATCCCGCTCATCACCCTCAGGATCTGCTGGTGCGAGAAGGCAGGCATGGTTTCGGCGGAGAGCTGCGCGTTCATGGCACCGATAACAGGAAGAAGCCGATCAGGGAGATGATAAGCTACCTCACCTTATTGCACCGCACCATGAAACCTCCGCGCCCCAGGCATGCGGGCGCGGTTACTCGGCCGCCGCCCCGCGCAACACCGCCGCGCCGAGATCGGATTCGGTGATCGGGTCGCGCACCACGAACAGATAGATGATGGCGGAAGCAAGCCCGATCGCCGCCCCGGTGAGCAAAGCGGGGGTGAACGAGCCGGTGGCCTGCACGATGAACCCGGTGATGGTGGGGGCGAGCGCGCCGCCGAGATAGCCGCCGAAGTTCTGCATCCCGCCCAGGGAGGCCGTGCAGTTGGCGGGCGCGGCCACCGACACCAGCGCCCAGGACGTGGCGGAAGACACATAGCCGAGGAACATCGCCGCCGAGATGCAGGCCACCGCCACCGCGTTGCTCGGCGTTTCCGCCGCGATCACGGTGAAGATCGCCATGCCGGCGAGGCTGACCACGATCGGGTATTTCCGGCTGTTGACCGGCGAGAGCCCGCGCACCACCAGCCGGTCTGCCAGCCAGCCGCCGAACAGGCTGCCGATCACGCCGAACAGGTACGGGATGGAGGAGACCCAGCCCGTCTTCGGGATGCTCATGTGCCGCTGCATCTCCAGATAGCCGGGCAGCCACGTCATGTACACCCAGGTGAGGTACACGGTGCCGAAGAACCCCAGGATCATCCCCCAGGTGGTGCGGAAGGCGAACAGCCGGCGCCATTCGCCGAACGTCACGCGCTGGGCCGCGCCCGTCTCGTCGCCGTCCACCAGATGCCGCTGCTCCTGCGCGGACAGCATGGTCGCCGTCGGGTCGCGATAGACGAAGTACCAGACGAGCGCGACGATGATGCCGGCGATGCCCATGAAGCCGAACATCCAGCGCCAGCCGAATTGCAGCATCAGCACGGTCAGCAGCGGCGCGGAGATGGCGGTGCCAAGGGTGGAGGCGCAGTTGAACACGCCGGTGGCGAAGCCGCGGTCCTTCACGTTGAACCAGTCCCGCACCACGCGCGCGCCGGTGGGGAATTGCGGCGCCTCGCCCACGCCCAGCAGCACGCGCGCGATGAAGAACTGGCCGAAGCCCGTCACCAGCCCCGCCATGCCCTGTGCGAAGGACCAGAGCCCGAGGCCGACGGCCAGCAGCTTGCGCGGCCCCACCCGGTCCACCAGCGCCCCGGTCGGGAGCTGCGCGAAGGCATAGGCCCAGAGGAAGGCTGACAGCAGCAGCCCCATGTCGGCGATGGACAGGCCGAGATCCTTGCGGATCAGCGGGTTGGCGATGGCGAGCGTGGCCCGATCGACATAATTCACGCAGCCGCTGACCACCAGCATGGTCAGCGCCGTGCGCTGGATGCCGCGCAGTTTCGGCGTTTTCGGGGCCAAGGCCATCTTCGCTCCTCCATGCCCGCTGTTCCATCGCGGGTCGGAAGCGAGATTGGCGGCGTTCGACGGGCCGATCCAGCCCCGCGCCGGGCACATCGCGGCATCGCCGCCATGCGCCTGGCGCATTCACCTCATGGGTGGGAGCCCGCTGGCTACAGCGACTTCAGGAACGCTTCGAGCTTGGCCGCCGCGGTGAAACGATCGGTCTTGTCGAGTGCTGCCAGTTCGGCGGCCAGGCGCTCCATCGCCGCCTCATAGATCTGCCGCCCGCTGAAGCTCTGGTCCGGCTGGCCGGCGTTGCGGTGCAGGTCCCGCACCACCTCGGCGATGGAAAGCGGATCGCCGGAGTTGATCTTCGCCTCGTATTCCTGCGCCCGGCGCGACCACATGGTGCGCTTGATGCGCGCGCGGCCCTTCAGGATGGCCAGCGCCTCGTCGAACATCTTGCGTGTGGCGAGCTTGCGCAGCCCGGCGGTGCGCGCCTTGGCCACCGGCACGCGCAGCGTCATCCGGTTCTCCTCGAAGGTGATGTGGATCAGTTCGAGCTTGTGGCCCGCGATCTCCTCCACCGCGATCCGCTCGACCTTGCCCACGCCGTGCGTGGGATAGACCACGTAATCGCCCTCCACATAATGCTCGTCCTTTCCCATCGGGCGCTGGGTCAGCACCGGGCGCAGGTCGGGCGCGGCAGGCTTCGGCGCGGCAGCCACAGGGGCGGGCGCGGCGGCAGGTACGGCGGCGACAGGCGCCGGAGCGGCGGGCACGGCTGCGGCGGTCGGCGTGGATGCGGTCACGGCATGGCCCTTGTCGGTTGTGGCGATCGGACGAGGCGGAGAAGCGACGGGGGCCTTGGGCGCCGCCTGCCGGGCCTGCAGGGGCGCGGCGGGCGGCTTGGCGGGCAGCGGCTTGGCGGGGGTCGGCGAGGCCGCGGGTGCGGATTTCGCGGGCGATGGGCTGGCGGCGGCGGGCTTCTTGGCGGCTTCCTTCGCCGGAGATGGGGCGGGCTTGGCCGCCTGGGGCCGGGCCGCTGCCTTCACTCCGGCTTTCGGCGCCGCAGGCTTCGCGGCCGGCGTTTTGGGCACGGCCGGCTTGGCGGCGGATTTGGGCGCCGCCGACTTCGGTGCGGCCGATTTCGGTGCCGTGGCTTTGGACACAGCCGATTTGGGCGCGACAGTCCTAGCCTTGGACGCGCCAGCCTTCGACGAGACAGCCTTCGACGAGACAGGCTTGGGCGAGACGGCCCTGGGCGCCGGCTTCGCGCCATGTGCTGCGGGGGCAGGCCGGTTGCTCACGCGCGGTTCCGGCGCGGCGGTTGATGTTTTCATCCAGGCGGCCTCATGGATCATGTGCCGCATGCCGAAACCGCTGCCGAACCTCAGGATTCGACGACGCCCACCGCATCGGCACGGGTATGTGCATTGAACCCGCGCGGCCATCGGCAAGGATCGCCAAGATGCCGCACGAATACCGACTGGCAGGCACGATACCACAAAAGCCGCCCCCCGTCACGCATCGGGGGCGGCACACGGCGCAGATCAACCCAATCGTTCAGGCATATCGTCCGGGGGCTCTCGCCCCGGGCGGAACGCTTTACGGAATACCCGGCTCCGCGGAGAACAGGGCCGCCTTGTCCGGCTTGTCCTTCCACTCGTCCGCGTCCGCCGGCGCCTCGCCCTTGCGGGTGATGTTCGGCCATTGCGCGGCATAGGTCCGGTTCTGCTCCGCCCAGGCGCTCGCGCGGTCGTCGCTGTCGGGCACGATCGCCTCGGCCGGGCATTCCGGCTCGCACACGCCGCAATCGATGCACTCGTCCGGATGGATCACCAGCATGTTCTCGCCCACGTAGAAGCAATCCACGGGGCAGACCTCCACGCAGTCCATGTATTTGCAGCGAATGCAGCTCTCGGTGACCACGTAGGTCATCGCATACTCCCGGCAGGCCCCAAAGGCGTCATCGAAGGCATCAGTTCTCGGCGGCGGGATATGCAGCCGATTGCACCGGCGCGCAAGGGCGCGCCGGCGCGGGTTCCGCGATGTCCTCGTACAGCAGCCGCGCGTCCACGGCCGGCCCCCGCCGGCGGGCCAGCGCCAGCACGCGCACCACCCGCACCGTGCGCGCCAGCGGCACCGTGACCACATCGCCCGGCCGCAGCTTCGCATGCGCCTTGTCGGTCGGCTGGCGGTTGATCCGCACCAGCCCGCCGCCCACCAGGCGGGTGCAATCGGCGCGGGATTTCAGAAAGCGGGCGCACCACAGCCATGTGTCCAGCCGCTGCCAGGTCCGGTCTTCCGCATTCGCGATCATCCGCGCTCAGGCCCGGCCCGGCGGCGGCGCAGTGCCGCCAGCGCGGCGAACGGCCCTTCCGCCTCCCCCTCGGCCGCCCGTGCCGCGAAGGGGGCGCGCACGCGGCGCGGGGCGAGCAGCGGCGGCAGCGGCGGGCCATACTGGCCGGCAGCCGGCGCCGCGGCGGGGATGATGCGCAACCCCAGCGCCCGCAGCACCGAGGGCAGCATCTCGGCCCGCACCGACAGGCGGGGAGCGAGGCCGGGCGGAATCGGCATCGGCTTGGCATGTACCTGATGGATCAGCTCGCCCGCCACCCGTTCAGCCACATCCAGCCGCAACAGCACCGGCCCGGCCGGCAGCCATCCCAATGGCAGCGCCCAACCGTCCGGCCAGTCCGGCGGGGCCGGCAGCGCCACCGCGCCCGCCGGCGGGAGCACCGGCGTCGCGATCCCCCGCCGCAACGCCAGAAGCTGCGCGCGCAAGGCCATCGGCCGCGGCTTCAGCAGCACCGGCAGGAACAAGGCGAACCGGCCCGCCCTCACGCCCAGCCGCAACAGCCCATCCCGCTGCGCCGGCTCCACATGCCACGCCGGCACCACCCCGAGCCCTTCGCCCAGGCGATGCAGAACCCCGCGCAGCAGCGGATCCGCCGCCGCGGCCTCGGTGGCCGCGAACAGCGGGGCGAGCACGGCGCGCACATGGTCATCGACGAAGCGCTGCAGCCGCGCGCGCACCCGTTCCCGCTCCGCCCCGTCCAGGAACTCGCTCTCCCGCACCTCCACCAGCGGCCGCAGCGCGGCCGGGCCGGCACGCAACCGGCCGACCTCCACCCCGTCCCACATCACCCGATGCGCCGGCGTCAGGCTGAAATCGGCATCGGCGGCGGATTCGAGCAGGATCACCCGCCGCGGCATCTCGGCGCGCAGCGCGCGGCGGGCGGCCCGCAGCACGAGGCGCTTCTCGTCGCCCTCCGCCAGCGGATCGGGGCTGAAGCCGAAGCCGGCGACATGCCCCACCGGATGCCCCTCCACCACCACCTCGCCGCGTGCGGTGACGGCGGAAAGCAGCACCTCGCCCGCCGGATCGTCCAGCCGGCGCAGCAGATGCGTGGCCCGGCGATCGACGAAGCGGGCCATCAGCCGCTCGTGCAGCGCATCCGACAACAGGTCTTCCACCAGCCGCGCACGCCCCTGCCAATGCGCGGCATCCTTCACCCAGTCCGCCCGGGCGGCGATGTAGGACCACACGCGCACGCCCGAAAGCCGCTGCATCAGCGTGTCGATATCCCCGTCCGCGCGGGCCAGCAGGTCGATCTGGCCGGCGAGCCAGTCGGTCGGCAGCCACCCCTCCCCGCTCACATGGCCGAACACGCGGGCGCACAGGCGCACGTGGCTGTCATCGGCGAGCTTGCGGAAATCCGGGATCTGGCAGGCCTCCCACAGCAGCCGCACCGCCCGCCGCCCGCGCGCCCGGGCACGGATTTCGGGTTCGGCGGCGAGTGCCGCGAGCGTCAGCAGGTCGCTCGCATCCTGCCCCTTCACGAGGCCCGGCCGTGGCGGCGGCGCGGTCAGCCCGGCGAGCAGGGCGTCGATCGAGCCGAAATCGAGCGCCTCGTTGCGCCAGCAGAGCTGGGTGAGCGCCTCGAACTGGTGGTTCTCGACCGCATGCACCGTCTCGTCCGAGAAGGGCGGGCACTGCGCGGTGGTGCCGAAAGTGCCGTCCCGCATGCCCCGCCCGGCGCGGCCGGCGATCTGCGCGACCTCGGGTGCTGCCAGCCGGCGCGGGCGATGGCCGTCGAACTTCGACAGGCCGGCGAAGGCCACATGGTCCACATCCATGTTCAGCCCCATCCCGATCGCATCCGTCGCGACCAGGAAATCGACCTCTTTCGCCTGATACAGCGCCACCTGGGCGTTACGCGTGCGCGGAGACAGCCGGCCCATCACCACCGCGCAGCCGCCCCGGCGGCGGCGGATCAGCTCGGCGATCGCGTAGACCTCCGCCGCGCTGAACGCGACCACCGCGCTGCGCGGCGGCAGGCGCGTGAGCTTCGCCGGGCCCGAATGGGTGAGTTGGGACAGCCGCGGCCGCGTCTCGATCACGGCCCCCGGCACCAGATGGCGCAGCAGCGGGCGGATGGTCTCCGCGCCCATGAACATCGTTTCGACCAGGCCGCGCGCGTGCAGCAGCCGGTCTGTGAACACATGGCCGCGGTCAGGGTCCGCGCAGAGCTGAATCTCGTCTACCGCGATGAAAGCGACCGGCCGGTCGAGCGGCATCGCCTCCACGGTGCAGGAGAACCACCGCGCCTCCGGCGGGATGATCTTCTCCTCCCCGGTGATCAGCGCGACGCGGCGCAACCCCTTCGCGGCCACCATGCGGTCGTAGTTCTCGCGCGCGAGCAGGCGCAGCGGAAAGCCGATGATGCCGGATTCGTGGGCGAGCAGCCGTTCGATCGCGAGATGGGTCTTGCCCGTGTTCGTGGGCCCCAGCACCGCCTTCACCCGGGGGGCGAATCCCTCCATGCCCCAATGGTTGGGACGGTGCGCCCGGATTGCAAGCGCGGCACGGAGTCGCGCCGTCCCTCATTGAAAAACGCCGCCCGTGCCGGCATATGGCCGCCGCGACGGGAGATATGGCGATGAGCGATACGGCACGGACGGAACAGCATGATTTCAGCGCCGAGGTGGGGCGGCTGCTCGATCTCGTGGTCAACGCGCTGTATTCGGATCGCGAGATCTTCCTGCGCGAACTGGTGGCCAACGCGGCCGACGCGATCGACCGCCGGCGCTTCCTCGCCCTGACCGAGCCCGCGCTGTCGCTGCCCGAGGGGGCGGCGGTGCGCGTCACGCCGGACAAGGGCGGGCGGCAGCTTGCCATCGCCGACGACGGCATCGGCATGTCCAAGGCCGATCTCGCCGCCAATCTGGGCACCATCGCCCGCTCCGGCACCCGCGCCTTCGGCGCCCAGGTGGCCGATGCCGCGCCGGACCAGCGGCCGAGCCTGATCGGCCAGTTCGGCGTGGGCTTCTATTCCGCCTTCATGGTGGCCGAGCGGGTGGAAGTGGTCTCCCGCCTTGCCGGCAGCGAGGAGGCCTGGCGCTGGGCCTCGGACGGGCACGGCAGCTTCACCCTCACCCCGGCCGAGCGGGAGACGCCGGGCACCGAGGTCGTGCTGCACATCAAGCCCGACGCCGAGGAGTTCCTGGACCCGATCCGGCTGGAGACCATCATCCGCAAATGGGCGGACCACATCGCCGTGCCCCTGCTGCTGGTGCAGGACGGCAAGGCGCTGCCGGCGAA
>DATKQI010000351.1:0-6269 GCA_035532755.1 Acetobacteraceae bacterium | reverse complement strand
GACTTCGTCAGGCGCGGCGATGCCGTTTGCTCCGGTGGGCCCGGACCCGACTGTGTGATCCTCAAGGACATGGCGGGGCGGATGTCTTGGGGCGAACGCCAGAGAGACGGAAGGAAGCGTTGGTGATCAAGTCGGCAATCGGGCCGGAACTAACGAAGTGGCCTCCTGGTACGCATAAGCAGGCAAAGCGGGAACGTCACGCGGCTCTGGGGTAGGCTTCCGGCGCCGCCCGCAGCGGCCTCAATCCGTCGGTGTTTTCCGACGCGCTGCTCTGTGCGCCCCAGACATAATCGCCGGTCAGGTTCACATGCTCCCAGCCGAGCGGCGATAGGTGGGCGAGCAGATGGTCGGGCACATCCTCGGTTTGGCGGAGGGTCGCGACGGCGCGTTCCAGGTATCGCGTGTTCCACAGGATGATGGCGGTGACGAGCAGGTTGAGACCGGAGGCGCGGTGCTGCTGGTTCTCGTAGGTGCGGTCGCGGATTTCCCCGAGCCGATGGATGAAGACCGCACGTGCCAGGCTGTTGCGCGTTTCGCCCTTGTTCAGTTCCTGGCCGGTTTCGCGGCGCAGCTCGGGTTCGCTGATCCAGTCGAGCGTGAACAGCGTGCGCTCCAGCCGTCCCAGTTCCCGCAGCGCGGCCGCCACCCCGTTCTGCCGCGGATAGGCCGCGAGCTGGCGCATGATGAGAGAGGCCGTCACCGTGCCGGTGCGGATCGACGCGACGACGCGCAGGATCTCCGACCAGTGCGCCCGGATGAGGGCGACGTTGATGCGGCCGGCGATCATCGGCTCCAGCGCGGGATAGGTGGAGGGCTTGCCGAAGCTGTAGAGCCGGCGATGCTTGAGGTCTGGGATGCGCGGCGCGAACTGGGAGCCGAGCAGGCTGCACAGCGCGAAGACATGGTCGGAATCGCCGCCGCCATCGGTGTGATGCCGCCGCGTCGCGACCTCGCTCTGGTGATAGAGCAGCGCGTCCAGCACGTGCAGCGCCTCGCTCGCGGTCGCGGCGATCAGCTTGGTGTGGAACGGCGCGTAGCGATCGGAGAGATGGGTGTAGACCTTGAAGCCCGATCGCTGGCTGTAGTGGGCGTTCAGCCGCGCTGAATCGCGGCCGAAGCCGGCGGCCTGGAAGAACTGGCCGTCCGATGACGAAGCGGTGCCGCTGCCGAAGACCACCGCGAAGGGCTCGCACTGCTGCCGGTTGACCAGGCGGCGCAGCGCCAGGGCGTAGGTCTCCGCGGATGTGCCAGTCCGATGTCCAGGCGAGCTGGCCGAGGCTGGCGATGCTGCACGCCTCGGCCATGCGCGTGAGGCCGAGATTGAGCCCGTCGGCAAGCAGCCCGGCCATCAGGATGCGGCTGTCGGCCGCGCTCTCACCGGTGCGCAGATGGGTGAAGCAGTCCGGGAGGCCGGTCCAGCCCGCCACCTCGGCCAGCAGATCGGTGATGCGGATGCGCGGCAGCATGGCGTAGAGCCGGTTGGCCAGTGCCTCGGCCTCCGGCGGTGTCGATTTCTCGATCGGCGCGATCTTCAGCACGCCATTGGTGATCGTCACCTCCGGCAGCCTGCCGGCAGCGGCCTGGGCATCAACCGCCTTCAGCCGCTCGTTCAGCAGCGCTTGGCGGCCGGCGATGAACTGATCGAAGTCATGTTCGACAGCGACCGGCAGGGTGCCGGCCTGCAGCAGCTCCTGCAGCGTCTCCGCCGAGATCAGCCGCTCCTCGAAGGAGCGGTATTGCCGGCTGCCGGCGACCCAGACGTCGCCGGCGCGCAGCCGGTCACGCAGCTCCGACAGCACGCAAAGCTCATAATGGCGCCGGTCGATGGTGCCGCCGGGCAGGACATAGGGCGCCCAACGCTGCCGCACGAAGCCGGTCGGTGCGGATTCCGGCAGGCCAGCCCCGGAGCGGTTCGCCTCGCGCAGCAGCATGATCGCGCGCATCAGCGAGGCGCAGGCGGGCACGCCCTCAAAATCGAACGCGTCCAGGAAAGCGGGGGACCAGCGGCGGATGCCGGCATAATGCTCGCCGAGCTTCTCGAGCGTGTCGAACTGCTCCGGACGGGCCAGCGCCTCGGCTTCCGCGACCGTGGCACGAAACCGCTCCCACGGGATCACCGCGGCGATCGCGCCATAGGCATCCTGCTTGTCATCGCGGGCCGCGATGAGCGCGGCGCCGACGCGGGCATAGAGGCGGACCTTCTCGTTGATCGCCCGCGCATCGGCCTGGAAGGCGCGGGTGTGCCGTCCCTCGGCCTTGCGGAACATCGCGCCGACCAGCCGGTCGAACAGGTCGACGGCCTGGTCGGTCAAGCGGGCAGTGATGTCGAGCGTGGTGGCGACCAGTGTCGCGTGCCGACGCTGCCGCTCATAACAGGCGACATGCTGCACCGTGGTGCGCTCGGCCTCGCGGGCCAGCTGCGCCAGGCGCGCCTGGTGGACGAGGTGGCCGCGCCCCGGCTCGATGCCGATGGCGCGCACATGCTCCAGCCGCTCGATGAGGCCGAGCATGGCGGAGGGCTTGGCCGCCTCCGGCATCTGCCGCAGCCAGGCGAGCCAGCTCAGACTGCTTCCCTCCCGATGTTCGGTCAGGGTGTCGAGGCGCTTGCGCTGTTCGGCGGAAAGCCTCCCGGTCAGCCGGCGATGCGCCTCCCGGCGCGCGCCGTGGCGCAGATCAGCACACAGACGCTCCAGTGCTGCGGGAGGCGGGACGACGATGCCGCGCGCGCGGCACGCCTGCATCACCGCTCCCGCCAGGAAGGAGAGTCGGTCGTTCTCGATCGCCTGCGCGAGCAATGCCTCTGTCACCTCGGCGGCAGCAAGCCTGCCGAAAGGACGCAGCCCGAGCTGCCCCTGGCACTCGATCACGTGGCGCTGCCGGTTCCGCTCCGTCGCGAGATATTCGTCGATGCAGTCCGGAAGAGCCTCGATCTGATCTGCAACGAACGCCCGTAGCGGGGCCGGCGGTCTCTCGCCGGCGCGCAGCGGGCGGCCCGGAAAGCGCAGATAGCAGAGCATCAGCGCATAGCCGAGGCGGTTGTGGTCGCCGCGGCAGCGACGGATCGCGGCAAGGTCAGCTTCAGACAGCGTGTAGTGGCGGACCAGCTCACGCTGCTCCGCCGGCGGCTCGAACAGATCCGCGATCTGCGTTTCGCTCAGTCGCTGCCGTCGCGCCACTTATGCCTCCTGACCCTTTGAGGCCGGCAGACCAGCCGATGCGGGCGAGCGAGTCGATAAGCGTACTGCGCCGGATGCCGAAGGTGCGGCAGACCGCCGCCTTGGTGGCGCCGCCGTCAAGCGCCGCGACCACCGCACCGAGCTTCTCCGCATCGATCACGACAGGGCGGCCGCCACTGCGACCGCGGCGGCGTGCCGCGGCAAGTCCCGCTTGCACCCGTTCCTGGATCAGCGCCCGCTCGAATTGTGCCAATGCCCCGAAGATGTGGAACAGCAGCTCGCCTTGCGCCGTGGTGGTGTCGATCTGCTCGGTAAGAGACCGGAACGCGACACCACGCTCCTTGAGGTCCGTCACCGTGGTCAGCAGATGCGGCAGGGATCGGCCGAGCCGATCCAGCTTCCAGACCACCAGGCAATCGCCGGCACGGATGAATGCAAGCGCCTTGCCCAAGCCGGCGCGGTCGCCGCGGCTGCCGCTCGCGCGGTCCTCGAACAGGTGCCGCTCATCGACCCCGGCGGCGAGCAGGGCATCGCGCTGCAGGTCCATCACCTGGCGGTCGCCGTCGGTCGAGACGCGCATGTAGCCGACCAGCATGTGCGAAAAACCTCGCGCTCAGGGTTTCCGCACACTGCCTCATTCCGACAGGGTTTGTCGTGCAGATTTCAGGCTACAAACACCTCGGCTTTGCACTGGTCCGCAGGGCCGACGGAAATCAGGTGATTCCCGACACCCCCGCCATCATCGACGGTGACGGCTGTCAGGGTATTTCTGGTGGATTTCTGCGGCTGGCGTCCCACCCCGTTCTCTTTCTGTCTGCTTATGCGTACCAGGAGGCCGTTTCGTTAGCCCTGGCCAAGTTCGATCCGGCCTATCGGCGGCCGGTCGCGCGGGCGCTGGAACCGGTCCCGATGGACCGCAACGAAAGGTCCGATGGGGACATAGAGCTAATTAAAGCGTTGAAATAATTGGCGTCCCGTAGGGGATTTGAACCTCATGAATCCCCTCATTTCCTCTGATGCAGGGATAGCGCCGATTCGTGGGCGTTCCGTAGAACTTCCGTGGCAGCGACGGATGGATGCGGAGCGTGGTCAAGGCGGTGCGTGCGAGCGGGCGTCTGGGGGAAGTCCGGGGGTTCATCGGCGGGCTGTATGGGCCGGACCTGCACGCCAAGCGGGTCGACAGCTCGTCGAAGTTGTCGTGCTGGTCGGGATGGTTCAGGAACCTGTTGATCTCTTCGAACATGAAGTTGACGAGAACCTCGGTGCTTGGCCGCGTCATGAGGTCGGTCAGGATCTGCATCGGCAATCCCGTCCAGCCGAACGGATCGGCCAGCGCGAAGGCAGGCGCGCGCGGGTGGGCCAGCAGGCGCGGCCGGATATGCTGCTGGTAGGCGTCCTCGAACAGAAGGCCGCCATGCACGTAAATCTTGACGCTTGACGGAATGATGCAGTGTTCGCGCAGGTGGGCGATGTTGGCATTCAGGGCCGCTACCATGCGCCGCCGCCGCTCGACGAAGTGAAATTCGAACGGGAGCTGTACCTGACCGTTCAGCGCTCCCAAGGCGGCTTTCAGCGCCACGATGGGCGAGCCGTCCTCGCCGTGCTGATACCGGCCCGGCCCTGCGAAGCCGTCGATGTAGATGATACGGTCGAAGTTGTGTCCACGGCTGAGGATGGGAAACCAGGCGCGTAGGTAGGCGCCGAGAATGTCCAGCTTCGCCGCGGTGTGAGGTGCCAAAGCCCAACTGGCGGCAGTCAGAGTGTCGGGCAACGAAGTCGGCCTATTCAGCCGCCGCGAGTTGTTCGGGCTGGCACGGGAATTGGCTCCATTCGCGGTCGTCCAGTGCCCGTCCGCCTGCCTTTGGCCTGATGCCTCCCCATTGCTTGAAGAAGAACGCCACGCCCTGTCCAAGGCATTGGTCGCGGATATGGCGTACCCAATGGGCGTCCATCGGGCGGGCGCCGGGGCCGCTCTCCCCCCCAACGATGACCCAGTCGATACCGGTCAGATTCAGGTCGCCGAGCGTCCCAAGCAGCGGCTCCAGCGATAGGAACCGCATTCCCGCCGGTGCCGATCGAAGATGGGCGATGCGGGATTTCGCCTGCGCGTCCTCGACGGACACGCCGCACCAGATGTGCTGCGGCCCACGACCACGGCCATAGCGAGCTTGCAGGTATTTGCTCATAAGTGAACTGCGTTTGGTGAGCACCTGGAAGACGTGCCAGTGGGCGCGCTCCATCGTATCAAAGACCTGATCGACGAATGAGCGCGGAATATCCTTGTGGAACAGGTCGCTCATGGAATTCACGAAAATCATTCTCGGACGTTTCCAGTTAAGCGGCTGTGCGAGCCGTTCCGGCCGTAACGTCAGGTCAAAGCCGGTTTCAAAAGGGTGTCCAGCGACGCCGCGGAAGCGCTCCGAGAAGCGCTCGGCGTAGCAATTGTCACAGCCACGGCTGACCTTCGTGCAGCCCGTCACCGGGTTCCACGTCGCATCGGTCCACTCAATTGCGCTGTTATCTCCCATCGTTTACCCAGAACATAAAGAGAACTTTATAGAGCCCTGGATTCATGGGCAAGAGATTTCGATATCACCTGAAAGCCCTTGCCTTCCGATCTTCCTTTCGCGGGTACCGGCTCAGTCTGTCGTGTCTTGACTGATGTGCGTTCGCGGTTGGTCGCGGCCGTTTATGGCGGCATGTCGCGGCGCGCCGCGGCGGAGCGCTTCGGCGTGTCAGCTGCGAGCGCGATACGCTGGGTGCAGGCGTGGCGCGCCATCGGCCTGACCCGCGGCAAGCCGCAAGGCGGCGACATGCCGTCACATCGCATCGAGGCACACCGCAATATTATCTGGCGGCGATTGAGGCGCAGGCGGTTATCACGCTCGTCGAGCTGGCCGACATGCTGCGCCACTGTTTCGCCATCCATCACCGTCTTTGGGGACGCAGACCGGCGGGGCGATCACCTGGCTGCCCGCCTCGTTCGCCATCGCCGGCACCCTGCTGCTTCTGGCAGGCGGGGCCTTGATGGTTGCCGAATCTCGGCTGAGCGGGGCGCAGATCCGGCATGAAATCCGTCTCGCGCAAACCAGA
>DATKQI010000350.1:0-2697 GCA_035532755.1 Acetobacteraceae bacterium | reverse complement strand
TGTTCATGCTCAAGGTGCTGGCCTGCCTGCTTCTCGCGCTCGGCGCGCAACCGGCATGGGCCCAGACCGCGCAATCCCTGGGGCAGGTGCCCGGTCTTCTCAAGACGCCCGAAAGCAGGCAGGTCTTCGCGCAGCAGATGGAGGGCAAGCCGGCGCACGACCCGCTGGGCACCCGCCTGCCGGCCGGGCTGAGCGCGAAACGGATCGCGGCACTGCTGCTGCCCGCCGGCGGCACGGAGCCGCTCAACGCCGTGGGCGCGAAGCCGCTGCCGGGGGCGGCCGGCACCTATGTCGCGATCGTCTGCACCGGCGGGAACATCCCGAAAGCGCCGGACGATCCGCCGTGCATCCATTACGAATACGGTGGCCCCCCCGTTCCGCCGCTGCATGCGTATCTGGGCCTGATCGCGGCGAGGCCCGGCGGCGTGCCCCGCCTGCTCGCCAGGCCGGTCCGGACCGGCGGGCTGGTGAACTGGCGCACCACCAACCTGCCGACCGTGCCACAGGCGCTGGATCAGGCGAGCGGAGACAGCATCCGCCCGGACAGCTACGACCGGTGGGACCTTGCCCCTTACATCATCGCCCCGCACCAGCGCGCGTTCGGCGTGCGCGGCGGATGGTCCGAAGGGTATTCCGGCGGCATGGCCGATTATGGGGCGCTGTATCTGTTCGCCGTGGTGCACGGCGCGCTGCGGCAGGTGTTCGCCGCCCCCATGTCCTCCTACCGGGACACGGCGGGGAGCTGGCACAAGAACGGCACGCGCACCCATCACATCAAGACCGGTGCGAACATCCTGATTGTTTCCACCCGCAGCACGAACGGGCATTTCGACCTGCTGCTGAAAAGCCGGCTCGGGCACTGGCAGCGCCTGTACCGCTGGTCCGCGAAGGATGGGCGCTACCGGCCTGTGCGGTGATGCCGCCCGCCGGCGCGCCCGCCCCGCCGCCACCGGCCGCCTATGCCGTGCGGGTGAACGCCATCACCCAGTTCACCTCCCAGCTTTCGCTGCCATCGGCGGAAAACGCCTGTTCCCAGCGGCAGGTGTCGGGGGTGAGCGGCTGCCACAGGAAGCGGATGCGGATGGGCCGGCCGTCCAGCACGTCATCCCCCGCGAACGTGCCCACGCCGCCTTCGAACCGGCCGACGACCGGAGGATCGAGCCGGTGCGGATACCGCCCGTCCAGCCACCAGATGGACCACGATGCCAGTGCCGGATCGAACGCGCGCAGGGCCACGGCGCGGTAGGGGCCGGCGGGCAGATCGAGCATGTTGTCCTCGATATTGCCGAACCCGCCCAGGGTTTTGCCTGTGGTGCTGGTGCCGGCGAATTCCTCCCATTCGGTGCAGCCGGCCAGCCGCGCCTTCAGCCGGCGATGGCGCACGCGCCAGCTTCCGATCACGAAATCGAAGTCGGCGGGCGGGGCGATGGTGTCTGGCATGGGCATCCTCCTTGCGATGCCCCCTTCTATGCCCCGATAGCTGACATCCTTTGTCAGGATTTTTCCGCTATGCCGGGCAGATGCGCGCTTCCCGCCTGCTGTCGATCCTGATGCTCCTCCAAGCCCGAGGCCGGATCGTGAAGCGCCTCGCCCGGCCGGTCACGGCGGCCCTTCACCGCGATCGCGCCGCGCCGCACCCCACGCTGATGCCGGCCGGCGCGCAGGTCAGCGGCTTCAGCCCGCCATGATCGGCCACGGCGAACTGGGAGATCGCCTTGCCATCCACATCGACCACATAAACCCGCCCCGCCACCGCGCGCGCGGCGATGGCGTTCGGGTAGCGGCCGGCGGCAACCCGCGCCGGGCGCATCGGCGCAAGCCGCCCGCCCGGCCCCACGCCGTACTGGGAAACGTCGTTGTCATGCCCGTTGCTCACGTAAACGCCGCGGCCATCCGGCGCGAGTGCGAGATCGAGCGGGAAATGCCCGGTCGGCACCTGCCGCGGGTGCATGGGATGCAGGCCGCCGTGCGGGCCGAGATGATACTGCGCGATCCTGTCGATGGCGGAGTTCAGCACGTAGGCGGCACGGGCCTTGCCGTCGATCGCCATCCAGTACGCGCCCGGCCGGTGGTTGAGGCCCGGAACGCGCCCCGCCGCCATCGGCACGAGCGCGCCCGACGCGGCGATGTGAAACGGAAACACCGCCCCGGTGGAGGTGTCGAGCACATACGCCGCGTGCTCGGGCCGGGAGAGGAACAGCGCATCGGCCGCGCCCGGCCCGCCGGCCGTGACCGAGGCCGCCCCCCGGCGCGAGAGATATCCGCTGGCCGCCACGGGGTATTCCGCGATCCGGCTGCCGGTCAGCCCCGTCACGTAAGCCATGCAGCGCGGCGCCGGCGCGGCCATGGCGGGCAGGATCGGCACCGAAAGGACGATGGCCGCGGCATGCAGCCATCGGCGCCGGGCGAACCGTGTGCTGGCGGCCATTGCTGTGCGGAACCTCCTGGGCTGTGGCGGCAGGGAACGCAATCGCCCGCCCATGATAGACCGCATTGCCGATGCGCCGAAAACACCGCTCTACCGGGTAGCGGGTGAGTTTGAATGTCTATGACGGGTGGTGAGAACGAACCCGCTCCGCGGGAGGGGTGTAGGCGGTGGCGATCGTGTGAACGCTTCAACAGCGCAGCTGTGATCAAGCAGAGCGGCTGAGCGGGCAAATCATTCCGGCTTCTTCAACCAGGAAGGAGCCGAGCAAT
>DATKQI010000349.1:0-6756 GCA_035532755.1 Acetobacteraceae bacterium | reverse complement strand
CGGCCCCGCCCACCGGTGGCGCTGCGTCCGCGCCGGCTGCGGGTGACGGAGATCGAGACCTGGCTGGCCGATCCCTATGCCATCTACGCCCGCCACGTGCTGCGGCTGGACGAGCTTGCCGGGCTGGACGAGCGCACCGATGCCGCCGATTACGGGGTGCTGGTGCACCGGGCGATCCATCGCTTCCTGGAGACGGCGTGGCCGGGCCTGCCGGACGACGCGCCGGCACGCCTGCGCGCGGCGATGGACGGTGAATTGCTGCGCGCGGCGTCGCGCCCCGCCCTGGCGGCATGGTGGCGGCCCCGGCTGTACCGCATCGCGGACTGGGTGGCCGCGGAGGAAGCGCGCCGCCGTGCGGCGACCCCGCTCGCCGCGCTCGGGATGGAGGTCGCGGGCGAATGGCGTTTCGACGCGCCCGCCGGCCCGTTCACGCTGCGCGGCCGCGCCGACCGGATCGAGCGCCGCGCCGACGGGAGCATCGCCATCCTCGACTACAAGACCGGCACGCCGCCGACCGATGGCGCGGTGGAATCGGGCAGCGCGCCGCAACTGCCATTGGAAGCCGGCATGGCCAAGCTGGGCCACTTCGGCGAAGCCTATCAGGGGCCGGTGCGGGAGCTGACCTATTGGCGGCTGACCGGCGGGGCCGAGCCCGGCGTGCCGCGCCCGCTGTTCGGCGACGACGGAGACCGTGTGGCAAGCATCGCCGACACGGCGCGCGACCGCCTTGTTCATCTCGTCAGCCGGTTCGACGATCCGGCGCAACCCTATCTCTCGCGCCCCCATCCCGGCCGCGCCGCGCGCGCCACGGCCTATGCGCAGCTCGCCCGGCTCGCCGAATGGGATGCGGCGGGGGAGGGGGAGTGACCGCGCGCGCCCGCGCCGAGGCGGCCCAGCGCGCCGCTTCCGATCCCGCCGTCTCCGCCTTCGTCGCGGCTTCCGCCGGTTCGGGCAAGACCAAGCTGCTCACCGACCGGCTGCTGCGGCTGCAGCAGCGGCTCGGGCGCTGGGTGGGGCTGCCGGATGCCGGGCTGGACGGGGAACTGCGCGTGCTCGACATCGCGCCGGATGCGCCGCTGCGGGCGCGCGCCCGGGCGCTGTTCGCCCGGGTGCTGGACCTGCCGGGCGGGATGCGCATCGGCACCATTCATGCCTTCTGCCAGTCCCTGCTGCGCCGCTTCCCGCTGGAGGCGGAACTGTCCCCGCATTTCGCGCTGGAGCCGGAGCCCGACGCGCTGCTGGCGCTGCGCGAGGCGCGGGAGGCGGCGCTGGCGCGGGCCGACGATGCCGGGGGGCAGGCGGCGGTAGCGGCCCTGGCCGGGCTGGTTTCGGAGGAGGAGTTCGGCCGCCTGGTGCAGGCGCTGGACGCCGCGCGCGAGCGGCTGGTGCTGGATGGCGACGCTCTGGCCGCCGCGCAGCGCCGCGCGCTGGGTGCGCCGGTGGAAGACCCCGCGACCCTTCGCGTCGTGACCTGGCCGGGCGAGGCGGCACTGCGCCGCTGCCTGGAGACGATCGCGCGGCGCGCCTCGCCCGCCGTGCAGGTTGTGGCATCGACCGCGCTCGACTGGCTCGCCCTGCCCGCGCCGGAGCGGGCTGCCGGCTGGCAGCGGTGGTGCGACGGCTTCTTCACTGCCGCGGGCAAGCCGCGCGCCCGGTCGAAGCTCATCAACGCGAAGCTCGATTCGGCCGATCCCGATCTGTGGCCGGTGCTGGAAGCCGAACAGGCGCGGCTCTCCGCGATCGACGAGGCGATCGCCGCGCAGCGCGCCGCCGAGGTCTCGGCCGCCGCGCTGCGCCTTGCCGCACCCGCGCTCGCCAGCCGTGCCGCCGAGAAGCAGCGCGCCGGGCTGCTCGATTATGCCGACCTGATCGGCCGCACGCAGGCGCTGCTGCGCGAGCCGGGGGCGGCCTGGGTGCTGTTCAAGCTGGATGGCGGGCTTGACCATCTGCTGCTGGACGAGGTGCAGGACACCGCCCCCGCGCAATGGCAGATCGCCGGCGCGCTGAGTGCCGAGTTCTTCGCCGGCGAGGGCGCGCGGGAGGCGCGGCGCACCGTGTTCGCGGTCGGGGATCGCAAGCAGTCGATCTATTCCTTCCAGGGGGCGGACCTCGCCTCGTTCGACCATTGGCGGGCGGAGCTTGCCCGGCGCGTGCGCGCGGCCGGAGAGGTCTGGCACGACGGCGCGCTCGATGTGTCGTTCCGCTCCACCGCGCCGGTGCTGGCGCTGGCCGATGCGGTGTTCGCGAACGCCGATGCGGCGGCCGGCGTGGCCGATCCCGCCCGGCCGCTGCGCCATCAGGCCGATCGGGCAGGGCAGGCGGGGCGGGTGGAGCAATGGCCGCTGGTGCCGCATGTGGAGGTGCCGGCGGCGCCGGACTGGGAGGTGCCGGATGCGAACCAGGGCCTCACCTCCGCGCCGCAGCGCCTGGCCGAGGCGCTGGCGGGCTGGATCGCCGGGCAGACGGATGGGACGGTGGCGCTTGAAAGCCGCGGCCGCCCGCTCGCGCCGGGCGATGTGCTGGTGCTGGTGCGCCGCCGCAACGCTTTCGCCACCGCGCTGGTGCGGGCACTGAAGGCGCGCGGCGTGCCGGTGGCGGGGCTCGACCGGCTGGTGCTGACCGGGCAGCCGGCGGTGCAGGATCTGATGGCGCTGGCGGACGCGCTGCTGCTGCCGGAGGATGATCTCGCCTTCGCCTGCTGGCTGACGAGCCCGCTGGGCGGCTTTTCCGACGACGATCTGCTCGCGCTCGCCCCGGGGCGGCGCGGCCGGCTGTGGGAGGCGCTGCGCGCCCGCGCGCCGGAGCATCCGCACTGGCAGGCGGCATGGGAGACATTCGCGGCCCTGCTCGCCCGCGTCGATTTCGCATCCCCCCATGCGCTGCTGGCCGAGGCGCTGGGCCCGATGGGCGGCCGGGCGCGGCTGTATCGCCGCCTGGGGCCGGAAGCGGCGGAGCCGGTGGACGAGATGCTGAACGCGGCACTTGCCTATGCGCAGACGCATCCGCCCTCGTTGCAAGGCTTCCTGCACTGGCTGCGCCAGTCCGCCGCCGAGGTAAAGCGCGAGGCGGAGGGGGCGGGCAACGCGGTGCGGGTGATGACCGTGCATGGCGCGAAGGGATTGCAGGCGCCGCTGGTGATCCTGCCCGACACCACCGCCTTGCCGCAGGACCCGTCCGGCCTGCTCTGGCTGCCGGACCCGGACACCGGCGCTGCCGTACCGGTGTGGTGCCCGCGCGCGGCCCTGCGCTGCGCGGCGGTCGATGCCGCGCGCGCGGCGATCAAGACGGCGCAGATCGAGGAATACCATCGGCTGCTGTACGTCGCGCTGACGCGGGCGGAGGATCGGCTGCTGGTCTGCGGCTGGGAGACCGGCCGGGGTGTGCCGGACGGAAGCTGGTACAAGCTGGTCGAACGCGGCTTCGCCCGCCTTGGCCCCGAACGCGCGGCCTTTGCCGCCATCACCGATCCCTGGCCGGGCGAGCACGCGGTTCTGGAGGCCGCGCAGACCGCTCCGCCGGAGCGCCCTCGCGTGGCGGCGGATCAGGCCGAACCGCTGCCCTTGCCCGGCTGGGCCGGCGCCGCGCCGGGCTGGGTTCCCGCCCCGCCGCCGCCGGAGCCGTTCCGGCCGCTGCCGCTGGCCCCCAGCCGGCCGGAGAATGCCGATCTGGCGCCGGTGCCGCAGGCGGCCTCGCCGCTCGCCCTGCGCGACGCCGCGGGCGCGCGCTTCCGGCGCGGCCAGCTGGTGCACAGCCTGCTGCAGCATCTGCCGGTGCGGCCGGCGGGCGAGCGGGCGGCGGCGGCGCGCGCCTTCCTGGGCCAGCCGGGGAACGGGCTGTCGGAACCGGACGCCGATGCCCTGGCCGGGGAGGTGATGGCGGTGATCGGCCATCCTGATCTCGCGCCGCTGTTCGGCCCGCTCTCGCGCGCGGAGGTGCCGCTCACCGGCCTCGTCGGGCAGGCGGTGGTGGCGGGGCTCGTCGATCGGCTGGCGGTGTTGCCGGATCGCATCCTGGCCGTGGATTTCAAGACCAACCGGAACCCGCCGGCGGATGTGGCGGAAACGCCGGTGCTGTACCTGCGGCAGATGGCGGCGTATCGCGCGGTGCTGCAAGGCGTATTTCCCGGCCGCGCCGTGATCTGCGCATTGGTCTGGACACAGGTGGCGCGAGTGTCGATCCTGCCGGAGAGCCTGCTCGATTCCCATGCACCCGGCGCGCACGTGCCGCGCGCTTGATCCCGTTCCCGGCTGGACCATCTGAACTGCCAACCGTTTCCGTGAGGATGCCATGAGCGCCCATACCAAACCCGTCTCCGACTCCACCTTCTCCGCCGACGTGCTGGAGGCTCCCGGGCCCGTGCTCGTCGATTTCTGGGCGGAATGGTGCGGCCCGTGCAAGGTGATCGGGCCGGCGCTCGAAGAGCTCGGCGCCGAGTATGCCGGCAAGCTCACCATCGCCAAGGTGAACATCGACGAGAACCCGATGACGCCGAACAACTATGCGGTGCGCGGCATCCCCACGCTGATCCTGTTCAAGGACGGCAAGCCGGCCGCGACGCAGGTTGGCGCGGCGCCCAAGAGCCAGTTGAAGGCGTGGATCGACCGCAGCCTTTAGCCCTGGGATGGACACGCGCCCGATGACCTCCGGCGGAGCGTTCCCGCCCGACGGCCTGCCGCCGCCGGAGGGGATGCCGATGATCCGCTCCATCGCCATGCCGGCGGACACCAACCCGTCGGGCGACATCTTCGGCGGTTGGCTGATGGCGCAGATGGACCTCGCCGGCGGCAACCTCGCCCAGCGCCGGGCGCAGAGCCGCTGCGTGACCGCCGCGGTGGACGGCATGGCGTTCCTCTCGCCGGTGCATGTGGGGGACGAGGTGAGCTTCTACGCCACCGTGATCTCGGTCGGGCGCAGCTCGATGAAGATCGCCGTGGAGGCGTGGCGCCGGCCGCGCGAGAGCGAGGCGATGATGCAGGTGACGAAGGCGCTGTTCACCTTCGTCGCGATCGACGGCGCCGGCCGGCCGCATCCCATCCAGATCTGAATGGAAATCTGACGGGCGCTTGTTGCACGGGGCCGGCGGGTGGATCATCCGCCGGTCCGCATCCCGCACAGGCCCCACGATGAGCGACGCCTCGCCCTATGATCGGCATCTCGACCGCGTCGGCGCCAACCACACGCCGCTCACCCCGGTCGATTTCCTCAACCGTACCGCCGCCACCCACCCGGACCGGCTCGCCGTGGCGCACGGGGCGCGCCGGTACACCTGGGCGCAGACCGCGCGGCGCTGCCGGCGCCTTGCCTCGGCGCTGATCGCCCATGGCGTGCGGCCGAAGGACACGGTCGCGATCATGGCCCCGAACATCCCGGAGATGCTGGAGGCGCATTTCGGCGTGCCGATGGCGGGCGCGGTGCTGAACGCGCTGAACATCCGGCTCGATCCGGCGAGCCTTGCCTACATGCTCGGCCATGGCGCGGCGCGGGTGGTGCTGGTGGACAGCGAGTTCGCCGCGCAGATCGGGGTCGCGCTGGCGCTGATGGATGGGCCGGCCCCGCTGGTGATCGACATCCAGGATGCCGAGGGGCCGGGTGGTGCCGCGATCGGGACTATGGGCTACGAGGCGTTCCTGGAAACCGGCGATCCGGATTTCGCCGGCCTGCCGGTGGCGGACGAGTGGGATGCGATCTCGCTCAGCTACACCTCCGGCACCACCGGGGAGCCGAAGGGCGTGGTCTATCACCATCGCGGCGCGTGGCTGAACGCGGTGGGCAACATCATGGCCTGGGGGCTCGCCGGCCGGCCGGCGTATCTGTGGACGCTGCCGATGTTCCACTGCAACGGCTGGTGCTTTCCCTGGACCGTCACCGCACTCGCCGGCACCCATGTCTGCCTGCGTCGGGCGGATGCGGCTTCCATCCTCGATGCGATCGGGCGGGAAGGGGTGACCCATCTGTGCGGGGCGCCGATCATCATGACCATGCTGCTGAACGCGCCGGAGAGGACGGAAGGCTTCGGCCGAACCATCGAGATGATGACCGCTGCCGCCCCGCCGCCGGCGGCGGTGATCGAGGGGATGGAGCGGATGGGCTTCCATATCACCCACGTGTACGGGCTGACCGAGGTGTACGGTCCCGCCGTGGTGTGCGACTGGCATGCGGACTGGGATGCGCTACCGGTGGCGGAGCGGGCGGCGCTGAAATCCCGCCAGGGCGTGCGCTACCCGGTGCTGGACGGCCTGATGGTGGCGGACCCCGCGACGCTCGCCCCGGTGCCGGCGGACGCGGCGACCATCGGGGAGGTGTTCATGCGCGGCAACATCGTGATGAAGGGCTACCTGAAGAACCCGGCCGCGACGGATGCCGCCTTCGCCGGCGGCTGGTTCCATACCGGCGATCTCGGCGTGCTGCATCCGGACGGCTACATCGAGCTGAAGGACCGGGCGAAGGACATCATCATCTCGGGTGGCGAGAACATCTCCACCATCGAGATCGAGAGCGTGCTGTACCGCCACCCGGCGGTGCTGGAGGCGGCGGTGGTGGCGAAGCCCGACCCGATTTGGGGCGAGACTCCCTGCGCCTTCATCACGCTCAAGCCCGGCACGGCGGCGACCGAGGCGGAGGTGATCGCCTTCTGCCGCGCCCATCTCGCGCATTTCAAGGCGCCACGGGCGGTGGTGTTCGGGCCGCTGCCGAAGACCTCCACCGGCAAGATCCAGAAATTCGTCCTTCGGGGGCAGGCGAAAGGCTCTGGCTGAT
>DATKQI010000348.1:0-2959 GCA_035532755.1 Acetobacteraceae bacterium | reverse complement strand
GCGGCGGTGATGCTGCCGGTATCGCCGACCTGGCCGCCGGATTCGCCGTAGAACGGGGTCTGGTTCAGCACCACCGCCACGTCCGTGCCTGGCCCGGCGCTGTCGGCCGGCGCGCCGGCCACGACCATGGCGCGGATCTCGCCCTCCGCCGCTTCGGTGCTGTAGCCGAGGAATTCCGAGGCGCCGACGCTGTCGCGCAGCTCGAACCACACCGTTTCGGTCGCCGCTTCGCCGGAGCCGGCCCAGGCGGCGCGTGCCCGCGCGCGCTGGGCGTCCATCGCCGCGGTGAAGCCGGCAACATCGACGCCGAACCCCTGCTCGCGCAGCGCGTCCTGCGTGAGGTCGATCGGGAAGCCGTAGGTGTCGTAAAGCCGGAACGCGACCGCGCCGGGCAGGGTGCCGCGCTCGCCGAGCCGGGCGGTTTCCTCGGCCAGCAGATGCAGGCCGCGGTCGAGCATGGCGGTGAAGCGGGATTCTTCCAGGCTCAACGTCTCCTCGATCAGGCTTTCGGCGCGCCCCAGTTCGGGCCAGGCGGCGCCCATCTGGCGCACCAGGGCGGGCACCAGGCGCCACATCACCGGGTCCTTGGCGCCCATCATGTGGATGTGGCGCATGGCGCGGCGCATGATCCGGCGCAGCACGTAGCTGCGGCCCTCGTTGCCCGGCAGCACGCCGTCGGCAATCAGGAACGACGTGCTGCGCAGATGGTCCGCCACCACCCGGTGGCTGTTGCGGAACGGGCCGTCCGGGTCGGTGCCGGTCGCCTCGGCGGAGGCCAGGATCAGGGCGCGGAACGTGTCGGTATCGTAGTTGTCGTGCTTGCCCTGCAGGATCGCGGCGATGCGTTCCAGCCCCATGCCGGTATCGATCGAGGGCCGCGGCAGCGGGGTGCGGACCCCGGGCGGACCTTCCTCGTACTGCATGAACACGAGATTCCAGATCTCGATGAAGCGGTCGCCGTCGGCGGCGTCGCTGCCGGGCGGGCCGCCGGGAATGTCCGGGCCGTGGTCGTAGAAGATTTCCGAGCACGGGCCGCACGGCCCGGTATCGCCCATGCGCCAGAAATTATCCGCGGTCGGGATGCGGATAATGCGGTCGTCCGGCAGGCCGGCGACGTCGTGCCAGTGCCGGGCGGCATCGTCGTCGTCCGCATAGACGGTGACCAGCAGGCGGTCCTTCGCCAGCGCGTAGTCGCGGGTGACGAGTTCCCAGGCGTAGGCGATCGCCTGTTCCTTGAAATAATCGCCGAAGCTGAAATTGCCCAGCATCTCGAAGAAGGTGTGATGGCGGGCGGTGTAGCCGACGTTGTCGAGGTCGTTGTGCTTGCCGCCGGCGCGCACGCATTTCTGCGCCGTGGCGGCGCGGTTGTAGGGGCGCTTCTCCTGGCCGGTGAAGACGTTCTTGAACTGCACCATGCCGGCGTTGGTGAACAGCAACGTGGGGTCGTTGCGCGGCACCAGCGGCGAGCTGTCCACCACCGTATGGCCGTGGCGGGCGAAGTAGCCGAGGAAGGCGGCGCGGATGTCGTTGCTGCTGGCCATGGGGGGCGGCGGGTCCTGGGCGAGGGGGTGGTCCGGCAGGGCGGCGCCCGGACGTTGGGCACCCTGGGGTGCGTAACCCAGGGGAGGCGGCGTGTCACGCGCCGCGGCCGGGCCAACGGGACGGCCGGCCGGGCGCGCCTTCGCTGCTGGAGGTGGAACTCGCCGGCACGGTCCCCAATCCGCTGCCGGCCCCGGGACGCGGCGCGGGACCGCGGGTTAAGGCTTTGTAGAGGCTTCCGCGGTTTCATCCGTGCCTGGAACCACCCAGGGAGATGCCCCATGTTCCTGGCCCCCCAGGCAAACCGCCCCGTGCTCGCCGAGGTGACCGCCATCCTGCGCGACGTCCTGGACGATCCCGGGATCGAGCTGACCGCGGACACCGTCGCCGCCGACGTGCCCGGCTGGGATTCGATGGCCCACATCGCCCTGGTGGTGGAAACCGAATGCCGCTTCGGCATCACCTTCCAGGCCGCCGAGATCGAGGCGTTGCATCACGTCGGCGACCTCCTGCGGCTGATCGAGGCGAAGCGCGGCACGGCCTGATCCCGGCCCGTGCTGTTCAACTCCTGCGTCTTCCTGTTCGGCTTCCTGCCGGCGGCCCTGGTGGGGTTCTTCGCGTCCGCCCGGCTCGGCGGGCCGCGCGCCGCGGCCTGGTTCCTGGTCGGCGCGTCCCTGCTGTTCTACGGCTGGTGGAACCCGGCGTTCCTGCTGCTGCTGCTGGGCTCGATCGCGGTCAACTACGCCGCGTCGCGCGCGATCGCCGCGCGCGCGCACCGGCCGCGGGTGCAGGGGGCGCTGCTGGCGGCGACGATCGCGGCCGATCTCGGGACCCTGGTCTATTTCAAGTATCTCGCCGACCTGCTGGGGTTCGTGCACGCGCGGCTCGGCTTCGGGCCGATGATGGCAGCACCGCTGCTGCCGCTCGGGATCAGCTTCTTCACCTTCACCCAGATCGGCTACCTGGTGGATTGCCGCGCCCGGACCGAAACCGGCGCCCCCATCGCGCGCGGGCGCGGCGTGCTCGACTACATGCTGTTCGTGACCTTCTTCCCGCATCTGATCGCCGGGCCCATCCTGCACCACCGGGAGATCATGCCGCAGTTCGCGGACCCCGCGACCTGGCGCCGATCGACGCGCAATCTGGCCATCGGCGGCAGCATCTTCCTGATCGGCCTGCTGAAGAAATGCCTGCTGGCCGATCCGCTGGCGCCGATGGTGGCGGCGGGGTTCGGGCACGCCGGCGCACTGCCGCTGCTCGCGGCCTGGAAGGCGGCGGGGGCGTATTCGCTGCAACTGTATTTCGACTTCTCCGGCTATTCGGACATGGCGATCGGGCTCGCGCGCATGTTCAACCTGCGGTTCCCGCTGAATTTCGATTCGCCCTACAAGGCCGCGAGCGTGATCGAGTACTGGCAGCG
>DATKQI010000347.1:0-6391 GCA_035532755.1 Acetobacteraceae bacterium | reverse complement strand
GCGTCCACAGCCGGCCGCTGCCCGCGGCATCCAGCCGCCCGGCGAACACCAGGGCGAGGCTGCCCGCCACGTCCTCGATCCGCAGGGATGCGGGAGCGGATATCCGGCCCGGGCCTGGCTGGTCCGGGTCTGTCATGCCGGGCGGGAACGGCGCAGCCGCGCCACGCCGGCGAGCACCAGCGCCACGCCGCAGAACAGCACCAGCGCCGCCCCGCCGGGGGAGGCCCCCGCCGGGGAGAGCCGGGCGGCCACCGTGCCGGCGAAAGCCAGGGCGAAGGCGAGCAGCGCCCCGCTGGCCGCCCCCGGCGCCGCCAGCGGCAGCACGACATGGCGCAGCCGCCGCACCGGCCCCGCCCCGCTCAGCGCCGCATCGCGCAGCAGCCGCCTTCCCTGGGCGGGCAGGCGGTGCAGGACGAGCATCAGCACGAGCGGGACGCCCGGCGCCGCCCGGATGGCGAGCAACCGAAGCGGCGTTGCGGCCGGCGGCAGCAGCGCGAGCCGCCACCACAGCAGCGCGACCAGGGCGGCAATCACGATCGGCGCCCCGAGCAGCGCCAGTACGGCGCCGCGGCCCGGAAAACGCGTCTGCCACACCAGGGCGCCAAGGACCAACCCGATCACACAGGCACAGATGGCCGCGGCCGCCGCCACGGCAAGCGCCGTCGCCAGATCGTGCGGCCGCAGCAGCCCCGCCGAGAGCGCCTGCCGCCACGCCCCGGCCAGCCGGTCCGGCAGCCCGGGCACGAAGCGCCCGGCCCAGTCCGCGAGACCTGCCCACAGGGCGAGAACAGCCGCCACCACGCACAGGTCGGCCAGATCGAGCAGGGCGGTGACGGCGCGGCCGATCCGGCGCATCGGCCTCATACCTCCGGCCGGAAGGCGTGGGCGTGGAACGGCTGCCAGGCGATCGCCACGCTGGCGCCGGAGGAGAGCCCGGCCATGCCCGCCGCCGCCGGGCGCTTCACCACCACTGCCCCGCCGGTGCCCACGGAAAGCAGCAGGCGGATATGGTCGCCACAGTCGCTCGCCGTCTCCAGCCGCGCGGCGATGGCATCCTCGCCCATCTCGGCGGCATCGACCGCGGCCACCGCGATGCGCTCCGGCCGGATGGACACCACGCACGGCTCATCCACGCCGCCGGCATCGGCCATGCGGGCGAAGACCGTCGGGCCGCAGACGAGTTGCACGGTGGCGATGTCGTCCTCGACCGCGGCGATGCGGCCGCGCAGCCGGTTCTCCTCCCCGGTGAGGCGGGAGACGGCGGCACTTTCGGGGTTCCGGTAGAGCGGGCCGGGCGCATCCTCCTGCACGATGGCGCCGAGCTGCATCACCGCGATCCGGTCGGCGAACATCGCCGCCTCCTCCCGGTCCTGCGTCGCGTGCAGCACGGAGAGCCCGGTTTCGGCGCAGAGCCGCCGCAGCCCGTCCAGCAGGCGTTCCCGCAACTTCGGGGCGCAGGCGGAGAACGGCGCATCCAGCAGCAGCAGCTTCGGTTCGAACGCCAGGGCACGTGCCAGGGCGGCGCATTGCCGCTCGGCGGGCGAGAGCGCGGCGGGGCGGGCGCGGGCAAGGCCGGTCAGCTCCACGGCATCGAGCAGATGCGCCACCCGCGCGCGGCGGGCGCGGCGCGGCGCGGCGCGCAGCACCAGTGGGAAGGCGATGTTAGCGCTGACATCCAGGTGCGGCAGCAGCGTCGCGTCTTCCGGCACCACGCCGATGTTGCGGCGATGCGGCTTCAGCCGGGTCACATCCCGCCCGTCGATCTCGATGCGCCCGGAATCGGCGGCCATCGTGCCCGCAATCAGCGACAGCAGCGTGCTCTTCCCCGCGCCCGCGGCACCCAGCAGGCTGACCGCCTCGCCGGGGCCGATGGCGAGCGACAGGTCGCGCAGCACCGGCCGGCCGGCCAGGCGCTTGCAGACATCCTGCAGCAGCACCAGCCGCACCTGGCGGTCCCGCGTCGGTGCGACCATTCCGCCTCCTTGCATCCGTCGATCGGGCATCTGCCCCGCGAATCGCGGCGGCAGAATGGCGATGATAGCCGGGGCCGGCAACAAGGGGGCAGCCATACGCGCCGCCGCCTCGCCCGGCCGGCGCGCGCGCGGTATGAGGGCGGCGACCATCGAGGAGCCACGCATGCCCGCCACGCCCACCGTGATCTGCCGCCGCGACGGACGCATCGGCCGCATCCTGCTGAACCGGCCGGCCGCGCTGAACGCGCTCGACCTGCCGATGATCGAGGCCGTGCAAGCCGCGCTGGACGGCTGGCGGGACGATCCGCATGTGCACGCCGTGGCGATCGAGGGCACGGGCGGGCGGGCGTTCTGCGCCGGCGGGGACATCCGGGCCATCCGCGACCACGCGCTGGCCGGGAACGACGCGGCGATGCGCGCCTTCTTCACCGCCGAATACGCGCTGAACCAGACGATCGCGTTCTACTCCAAGCCCCATGTCGCGCTGATCGACGGCATCTGCATGGGCGGAGGCATCGGCCTGTCGGTGCACGGCACCGTGCGGGTAGCCACCGAAGCGGCCAGTTTCGCCATGCCGGAGACCGGGATCGGCCTGTTCCCCGATATTGGCGCCACCTTCATCCTGCCGCGCCTGCCCGGCGCGCTGGGCATGTACCTGGGGCTGACCGGGGCGCGGCTGGCGGGCGCGGATGCGGCTCATGCCGGGCTCGCGACGCATTTTGTTCCTCGTGCCCACCTGGCCGCCCTGTCCGCCGCGCTGGCGGAGGAGGGTGTTGCCGCGCTGGCCCGGTTCGCCGCACCGCTGCCGCCGTTCTCCCTCGCCCCACACCGGGCGGCGATCGACCGCTGCTTCTCCGAAAGCTCCGTGCCCGCGATCCTGGCAGCGCTGAAGCGCGAGCGGAGCGAGTGGGCGGAACAGACGCTCGCCACGCTGCGCGGCGCCTCGCCTTCTGCCGTGCTGTGGAGCTTCGAGATCATCCGAAGGGGCGCGGACCGCACGCTGCCCGAATGCCTCGCCGCCGAACTCGTGCTGGTGATGCAGGTGACGCACCACCCCGACTTCATCGAGGGCGTGCGCGCGATGGTGGTGGACAAGGACCGCACGCCGCGCTGGCAGCCGGCGCGGATCGAGGACGCGGAGCCTGCCCCCCTGCTCGATCACGCCTCCCGGTAGTTCAGCAGCAGCAGCCCCACCAGAGCGAAGCACACCGGCCAGACCCAGCCGGCCGCGCGGCTGGAGGGGCGATCCAGCCGCAGCTCCAGCCAGCGCGCGCAGCCGGCGGCGATGCCGAGCAGGGCGATAGGTGTGTGCGTCAGCTCGATCAGCATCTGGTCCTGGATGTTGGCGATGGCGTGGCTGTGGGTGAGCAGCAGCGCCCCGCCCGCGGCGGTGAGGATGGGAAACACCAGCGCCGCCCGCCCGGCGCCCAGCGCACCCGCGCGCACCCGCCACTCGAAGAGGGCGAAGGCGGCGATGAGCAGCACGAAGAAGCGGTGCTGCAGCACCTCGATATCGCGCATGCTGGCGAGGAAGCCGATCTGCCCCAGCGGCCACGCCTCCGGGTCCGACCGGAAGAACAGGAAGGCGGCGAGGCCGAGGAACACCAGCGGCCAGTGCCGCGCCCAGCGGGCCCCGCCCTGGCCGAGCAGGGCCAGCAGGCCGATGAGCGCGACGAAGATGCCCGCCCAGTGGTGGTTGTATTCGGACCACGCGATATCCGCGGCGTTGCGCGGCGCGACCGCATCCGAGCCCGGGATGAACGCGGCCGGCGGATCGGCCTTTCCCGCCGCTTGCGCGTCCAGCTTCGCCTGAAGCGCGGGCAGGGCGAGCGTGTCGCGCGCGGGCGATGCGAGCCGCGGCCAGACCGGGGCGTTGCGCGCCACGATGGCCGCCCAGCTCACCTGCTGGCCGCGCAGATCGGCCGCCGGCGGGGCGGAGGTGAGGGAGACGGCGGCCAGGATCACCCCGATCCCCACCACGATCTCCACCTCCGCGAACCGCTTCAGCCGGTTCACCGACACGTCCGGATCGCGCCGCAGCCGCTCGACCAGCCGGAAGTTCATGAACCCGAGCGCGAGCAGGGCGAGGAACATGACGATCTTCGCCGCCACCATCACGCCATAGGCGGTGCCGTAGAAGCCTTGCAGGCTGCCGACGAACACCACGCTCATCGCGATGCCGGAGAGCAGGATGCAGCCCACCCCCGCCATCGACATGCGCGAGAACCGCGCACCCACCCGCCGAAACGCCGCGCCATCTCGGCAACGCGCCAGGGCGGCGACGAAGCAGGGCAGCCCGCCGATCCAGATGGCCGCGCCGAACTGGTGCAGCCCCTCGGCCCCCATCAGCAATGCCCGGCCGGACAGGCGGGACGCGCCGTGGGTGGTGAACGTCGCCGCCGCCAGATCGACCGCCACCAGCGCCACCAGCAGCGCCGAGGGTGTGCGCCCGGCGGCCAGCAGCACGGCAAGCGCCAGCGCGGCGGCGATCTGCACCAGCCCGGACAGGGCGAACGGCGCGGACAGCACCGCCGGCACCGACAGATGCACCTCCGCTGCCAGCACCGCGCCCGACAGCGCGACGGACCCGGCCTGGCAGACGATCAGCACCAGCGCCGCCCAGCCCGCGATGCGGGCCGAATCCCGCCGCACCAGCGCCCCCACGCCCTCCGGCGCCGAATCGCCCAGCGCGGAGGCGAATGGCCGCGCCAGCAGGACCAGGAAAAGCACCCCGCCGAGTGCCGCCGACTGCGCGATCAGCCCCAGCCCGTTCAGGATGATGCCGAGATAGCCGAACAGCCCGACGAGAAGCCCCACCCGACCTACTGCCCGGCCGTCACCGTGAAGGGCACATCCCCCTGGGTGATGTGCCCATCGACCGACAGGGCGAGCCAATGCAGAACGTACCGGCCCGGCGCGAGCGTGGCGGTGGCGGCCATCACGTCGGCCGGGCCGGTCCTGCCGATCGGCAGTTGCGGATCGGCCTGCCCAGGCCCGGTGATGCTGATGCGGGAGCGGCTGCGATCCACCCGATCGTTGTAGTGCAGCACGATATGCACCGTGCCAGCCGCCACATGGCCGTTCGCGGCCGGTATGCTCGCGGTCAGCAGCGCGTGCGCGAGCGCGGGCCGGGCCAGGACCATCGGCCCGAGCATGAACAGGGCGTACAGGGCGGCACGGCGAAAGGCAGGTCGGCGCATGGAATCGGCTTCCCGAAGTGGCTGCGCTTTATCCGTCGCTCCCCGGCGCCTGTCCATCGCGCGCCCCAGGTTTACGCACGGCGGCCGGTGGGCTGTAGTGGGCGCATGAACCGCCCCCTTCCTGCCCGCCGCGCCAATTTCCGCTATTTCCACGCGCTGTCCACCCGCTGGAAGGACAACGACGTGTTCGGCCATGTGAACAACGTGGAGTACTACTCGTTCTTCGACTCGTGCGTATGCACGCACCTGCTTGAATCCGGCCTGCTGCACATCACCGGCAGCGACGCGATCCCGGTGGTGGTGGAAAGCCGCTGCACCTACCATGCCTCCGCCGCCTTCCCCGACCGCATCACCGTGGGCATGCGCGTGGGGCGGATGGGCGGCAGCTCCGTCCGCTACGAACTCGCGGTGTTCCGCAACGATGACGATTCCGCCGCCGCCGAGGGCTATTTCACCCATGTCTATGTCGCGCGCGAGACCATGCGCCCGGTGCCGCTGCCGGATGCCGTGCGCGCCACGCTGCGACCTTTGACACCGCCACAACCGACACCGCCCGGCTGAGCAGCCGGGCCAACGGAGGAACGCCGATGGATCTGGGCATACGCGGCAAGCGCGCGCTGATCTGCGCAGCGAGCAAGGGGCTGGGCCGGGCCTGCGCGATGGCGCTGGCGCGCGAGGGTGCCGCCGTCACCCTCACCGCCCGCACCGCGGAGGCGCTGGAGCGCACCGCCGCCGAAATCCGTGCCGCCACGGGTGCGACCGTGACCATCGCGCCCGGCGACATCGCCACGCCCGAGGGCCGCGCCGCCGCGCTGGCCGCCTGCCCGGAGCCGGACATCCTGGTGAACAACGCCGGCGGCCCACCGCCGGGCGATTTCCGCGAGTGGGACCGGGAGATCTGGATCCGCGCGCTGGACGCGAACATGCTGGCCCCGATCGCGCTGATCAAGGCGGTGATAGACCCGATGATCGCCCGCCGCTTCGGGCGCATCGTGAACATCACCTCGGCTTCCGTGAAATCCCCGATCCCCACGCTCGGGATGAGCAACGGCGCCCGCGCCGGCCTCACCGGCTTCGTCGGCGGCCTCGCCCGGCAGGTCGCGCGGCACAACGTGACGATCAACAACCTCCTCCCCGGCCCGTTCCTGACGGACCGGCTGCGCGCCAACGCCGAAACCGCCGCCCGCGCCGCCGGCCGCTCCCTGGACGAGGAAATCG
>DATKQI010000346.1:0-5848 GCA_035532755.1 Acetobacteraceae bacterium | reverse complement strand
AGCCCCATCCCCTCCCCGCCCATGTATTCGAAGGCCTGCACCGCCGCGGCGTCATGCTGCTGGAACCGGGCGAACAGATCGAGTGCCGCCTGCGGCGAGGCCACGGCGCACAAGGCAACCTCGATCTCCCGCGGGCGCGGCACCAGCTTCAGCACGGCGGCCGTGATCACGCCCAGCGTGCCTTCCGCACCCACGAAGAGCTGGCGCAGGCAGTAACCCGTGTTGTCCTTGCGCAGCCGGCGCAGCCCGTTCCACACCTGCCCGTCCGCCAACACCACCTCCAGCCCCAGCACGAGGTCCCGCGCGTTGCCGTAGCGCACGGTGTTGTTGCCGCCCGCATTTGTGGACAGCACCCCGCCGATCTGCGCGCTGCCCTCCGAACCGATCGACAGCGGCAGCAGGCAGCCCGCTTCGGCCGCCGCCGTCTGGGCCGCCTTCAGCGTCACGCCTGCCTCGACCGTCATGGTCATGTCCGTCGCGTCGATCGCGCGCACCCGGTTGAGGCGCGCGAGGCTCAGCACGAGCTGGCTGCCGTCCTCCGCCGGCACCGCGCCGCCGACCATGGACGTGTTGCCGCCCTGCGGCACCAGCCCCACCCGTGCCTCCGCGCACAGGCGCACCACCTCGGCCACCTGGGCGGTATCGGCCGGGCGAAGCACCGCCGGCGTGCGGCCCTGGTACAAACGCCGCCAGTCTTCCGCGAAGGGCGCGGTGTCCGCCGGGTCGGTCAGCAGGCCGCGCCGGCCCAGCACGGCGAACAGCCGGTCGAGCAGCGCGGCCTGGGGCAGGGTGTCTGGCATGAAAACCTCCATCGCGAACGGTAGGGCGGGAGGCTCCCGCGGGTCCAGCCGTGCCGCCTATGCCCGTACCGCGCGCCCGCCCTTGCGCGCCGGCCGCGCTGCCGTGGCGGGAAGCGGTTCGCGCTCCGCCGCGATCTGCGCATACAGCGCGAGATGCGTCCCCGTTGCCGCCTCGATCGAGGGCGGCGGTTCGATCCGCCGCCGGCAGGCGCTCCACAGTGCGGGATCGGCTGCTTCGGCCAGCACGCGCGCCAAGTGGGCGGCGCTGCGGGCGCGGAAATGCAGGCCGTTCACCCGCTCCTGCACCTTCTCCGCCATGCCGCCGATGTCAGCCACGATCACCGGGCGGCCATGGGCGAAGGCCTCCTGGATCACCAGCGGCGAATTCTCCCACCAGATCGAGGGGACCACCACCCAGCCGACCTCCCGCATCAGCGCGCCCACGTCCTGCGCGCGATACGGGCCGCCGAAGGCCACGCGCCCGCCGAGCGTCGCCAGCCGATCCGCGAAGGCCGCGCGGAAGGCATCGGTCTGCCATTGCAGGGAGCCATGGATGCGGAAGCCCGGCGTTCCAGCCGTTGCCGGATCGAGCATCCCGATTGCGTCGAACAGCAGGTCGATGCCCTTCAGGCGGGAGATCTGGCCGAAGAAGCCGAAGCGGCGGCACAGGCTTGCCGCGGCCGCGGCCTCGTCCGTGTCCGGCGCGGGTGCCGCCGGCGGCAGATGCTGGCCGTTCTCGATGCACAGGAGTTTTGCCCGCTCGATCCCCCAGGCGGCATAGCGCTCCAGCAGGAAGCGGCTGGGGCAGACGAAGCGATCGACCAGCGCGAAGTAGGATTTGTGGAACTGTTCGCGCAGGAAGAACTCCTGCGGCGCCTTGTCGGGGAAGCACAGATGGCAGTCGAGCGGGGAGGAAGCCTCGCACAGCCGCCCGTCGGTCTTCACCATCTGCCCGTCATGGTCGCAGATCGCCATGTATTCGTGCAGCGTCATCACGATGGGCAGGGTGGCCGAATATTTTCGTGCCTCCCGGATGAACTCCAGGCCCAGGTGCATGTAGTGGTGCAGATGCACCGCATCGGGCCGGAAGCTTTCCAGCAGGCTGCGGAACTCCTCATGCAGCGCCCATTTCGTCCGCTGCGAGTTCAGGAACCGGTCGAACGCCGGGGAATGGAACAGCACATCGTCCGGCTGGCCGGCGCGCACGGAGAACGGGGTGCCGGCGCGGCTTGCCCCGGTCGGCGCACGGGCGAGGAACAGGGTGGCATGGCCCTGCCGGCGCAATTCCTGCGCCTGGCGATACGCCGCGATCTCCCCGCCGCCGGTGCTGAGGTCCGGATGGCCATGGGCGATGACGAGGATGCGCATCAGCCGGCCATCTCCGCCGCGGCCTCTTGGGCGATCCGCGTGCCCCAGCGCCGGTCGTGGCGCCAGCAGTTGTAGGCGGTGAGCGCGGTGCGCCAGTGTGGGCTGCCTTGCAGCGCCTGGGACTGGCGTTCCAGGTGGTACAGCGACACGCCGGGGATGTAGTAGTTGGTCAGCCCGGCCTCCCGCATCTTCAGGCACAGGTCCGTGTCTTCGAAATCGCCGATGATGTAGTCCTCCGACAGCCCGCCCAGGCGGCGGAAGGTGGCGGCCTCGGCCAGCAGGCAGGCGCCGGTGAGGGCGCTCATCGGCACCGGCCCCTGCGGTCCGGCGCCATGCAGCGCCGGATCGGGCTGGCCCTTCAGCGGATGGTCGTTCACCCACAGCCCGCCCCACATGTCGAGCGGGGCGAAGCGGATGCCGGCGTGCTGGATGCTGCCGTCCTCGAACAGCAGCTTCGGCGCCACCGCGCCCGCCGCCGGCAGGGCGCGATGCGCGTCCACCAGCGCGCCGAGCCAGCCCGGATGGCGGGGAAACACATCCGAATTCAACAGCAGGACGTACTCGCCCTTCGCCGCCGCCGCGCCCAGGTTGGTGGCCCCGGCGAAACCGCGGCTGACGCCCTGGTACAGCACGCGGAACGGCACGCCGTAGAACCGGCCGATCTCGATGCAGAACGGCCGCACCGCCTCGTAGATCGCCGGGTCGTCGATCACGTAGATCAGCTCGTGCCGGGCCATGTCCGGGTCGTTGGCGAACTGGGCGATCTGGAACTCGATGAAGTCGAACCTTGTATGGATCGGCACGACCATGGAGGCGACCGGGCGGGCGGGCGGCGTGCCGAAGCCGAATTCGCGTACCGTCCCGGCGGGGCGGGTGCGGGTGTTCCAGATCGCCTCCACCACCGGGCCCACATGCCGGTCCAGCATGGCGCGCATGTTGCGCTGGGTCGGCCAGAACGCGCCCAGCACGTGGCGGATGGCGGCGATCGGGTCGGTGGGGTAGGGCCGCATGTCGAGCTTCATCCGCCGCACGCGGCCATCGGCGAAGCCGACGCGCAGGTAGCACGCGGCATCAGCCGGCTGCGCCTCCCACGGGATGTGGAACATGAAGCCGAGTTCATCGGATTCGAAGAACACCCCCTGCGCGCGCAGGCTTTCCACCACATCCGGCCGCTCGATCAGCGTCCAGTGCGCGATCAGGTCGCGCGCGATGTCATCCACCCGGTGGAAGTGCACAGACCGCACGTCGCAGCCGTTCAGCAGCCGCCAGCCATAGGCCAGCAGCCCCCGTTGCGGGCCCGCCATCGCGAAATCGACGTACATCCGCGAAGGCGTGGCGTCGTCCTCCAGGCAGGTCGGCAGATCCTGCACGGCGCGGCGCCAATGCATCCGCAACCGCGCGCGCAGCGGCGGAGGAAGCGCATCCGGCGGGCCGTCGATGCCGAGCTGTTCCAGGACCGACAGGACGGTGTCGGCCGGCAGCCCGGCGAAGGCGTCGGCGAAAGCCATCTCGTCGAGCGCCGTGCGATCGGCGGCCGGTTCGATCCCGATCCGCAGGGACCGGCCGTCGGCCGTCGCCACCAGCAGCACGGTCGGCCCGGCCGGCGGGAAAGCCGTGGCCGGAAGTGCCGCCAGGCAGACCAGGCCGGAAAGATCGGCCGCCGCTGCTTCGCCTTCCCGGGCGAGAGACAGCGCCACGTCGGGCCGGGGGTGGCGGAAATGCCGCCCGGCAAGGTCGATCCGCGTGCCGCCCGCCTCCACCGCCAGTTCCACGAGATCGGCACTTTCCTCCAGCAGCCAGCCCACCAGCACCAGGGCGCGGCCGTCGAAGAAGCAGGAATCGACATGGCCCCGGATCGGCCCGCGGATCGGCCGTGGCGGCATATGGAATACCCTTTCCGGTTGCAGTCGAAGACCGCCGGAAAATCGCCGGCATTTCGTTCCGGGGAGTCATCGCGAGCGTCAAGGCGAGCTTACAATGGTTGCCCCGCGGTCGGAAGGCTGCCAATTTCGCGCCGCGGTGCAACCGGAGCGGGATGGCGATTGATGCGAGTGCTCTTGACGGGCGGCTGCGGGTTCATCGGGTCGGCCGTCGTGCGCCATATCGTCGGAACGCGCGACCATGCGGTGGTGAACGTGGACCGCATGACCTACGCCGCCTCGGAGGAGGCGCTGGAGGATGCGCGCACCCACCCCCGCCACATCCTGCTGCGCGCCGACGTGACCGACGCGGCGGCGATGGCCGAGGTGTTCGCGACATACCAGCCGGACGCGGTGATGCACCTCGCCGCGGAAACCCATGTCGATCGCTCGATCGACGGCCCGGGGCCGTTCATCCACAGCAACATCGTCGGCACCTTCACCCAGCTGGAGGCTGCAAGACACTACTGGTCCGGGCTCGGGCCGGCGGCGCGGCAGCGCTTCCGCTTCCACCATGTCTCCACCGACGAGGTGTTCGGCGCGCTGGGGGCGGACGATCCGCCGTTCACCGAAACCACGTCCTACGATCCGCGCAGCCCGTATTCGGCGAGCAAAGCGGCGTCCGACCATCTGGTGCGCGCCTGGGCCCACACCTACGGCCTGCCGTGCATCGTCTCCAACACCACCAACAACTACGGGCCGTGGCAATTCCCCGAGAAGCTGATTCCGCTGGTGCTGCTCAATGCGCTGGAAGGGCGGAAGCTGCCGGTCTATGGCGACGGATCGCACCGGCGGGACTGGCTGTTCGTGGAAGACCACCCGGCGGCGCTGGTGCGCGTGCTGGAGCAGGGTGCGCCCGGGCAGACCTACTGCATCGGCGCGCGCCAGCCGCGCAGCAATCTCGACGTGGTGCGCGCGATCTGCGCTGCGCTGGATCGGCACCTGCCCGACGAGGCCGGCCCGCGCGAACGGCTGATCCATTTCGTGGCCGACCGGCCGGGGCATGATTTCCGCTACGAGATAGACCCCTCGGCCACCGAGGCCGCGCTGGACTGGCGCGCACCGCATGATTTCGACCGCGGCATCGCGCGCACCGTGGAATGGTACCTGGCGAACCGCCCGTGGTGGGAAGGCCTGCGCGCCGCGCGCTACGGCGGCCAACGCCTGGGCGTCGCCCAGGGTATTGCGTCCTTGGGCACGGCGGCCTGACCATGAAGGGCATCCTGCTCGCCGGCGGGTCCGGCACCCGCCTGCATCCGATGACGCTCGCCGCCTCCAAGCAGTTGCTGCCGGTGTACGACAAGCCGATGGCGTACTACCCGCTCTCCACCCTGATGCTGGCCGGCATCCGGGATATCCTGGTGATCTCCACCCCGGTCGATCTGCCGCAGTTCCGCCGGCTGCTGGGCGACGGCTCCCGTTTCGGGGTGCACTTCACCTATGCCGAGCAACCGCAGCCGGACGGCATCGCCCAGGCCTTCCTGATCGGGCGGGAGTGGCTCGCCGGCCAGGCCTGCGCGCTCGCGCTGGGCGACAACCTGATCCATGGGGACCATCTCTCGGTGCTGCTCCGCGCCGCCGCCGCCCGGCCGGAAGGTGCGACCGTGTTCGCCTATTAGATGTTTGGTCCTGGGATGAGGTGACGCGGGTTGAGTTTGAAGATTTCCGGTGTTGTCGTCCATGCGTGGCAGACAGCTTCGAACGGGGTCTTCCACCTCAGCGCCTTGAGGTGCTTGGCGAAGTTGTAGGCCGACACGAAGG
>DATKQI010000345.1:0-18207 GCA_035532755.1 Acetobacteraceae bacterium | reverse complement strand
GTGGCCAGGAAGAAGATCGCCTCCGCCGCCGGCGGATAGATGGTCCGCGCATAGCTCGCGCGGTTGATGCCGGGAAAGATCGTCCGGTCGCGCAGGAAGGCGAGGTGCGGGTCGTCCGGGATATAGCGGTACGGGTTGATCCCCGCGGCCTGCACCTTCCCGTCCCAGACATAGCGATACAGATCGGTGGAAAGGAACGGCGGCGCCACCAATACCATCGCCCGCAGCACCGCCGCACTTCCCAGGATCAGCCACACCGCCCGCCGCGGCAGCCCGCCGCGCAGCACGAGTACCACCGCTCCCGCATAGATCAGCCCCGCCGCGCAGCACAGCGCCACGAATACCCGCAACCGCCGGTCAGATCCGATGCCGAGCTGCCCCCGGATGTGCAGCGCGAGCCCGGCCGCCGTCAGCCCGATCAGCCCGGCCGCGCACAGCCCCAGCAGCACCCCGGGTCGGCGCACCCACGCCATCACGCCGCAGCCCACGCCGCCAGCCGGTCGCGTAGGCCTAGGCGCTCGATGCAGGAAGCGGTGGCGGGGGCAGGGAAGAACGCCTGGTCGTGTGGCGGCGCGGCGAGTTCCTTCAGCAGGCGGCGCAGCGCGGCCGCATCGTCCACGTCGTACCAAAACGGCAGAATCTCCGGCTCCAGCCCCAGCGCGCGGGCACGGTCGATGGTCTGCTCCGTCACGCTGCCGGTGCTCCAGGCAATATCGGCGAACAGCGCGGCATGCGGCGCTTTCATCCCGATCAGGTAGTAGCCGCCATCCTCCGCCGGGCCGATCACCACGCGCTCGCCCGGCCTCGCCAGCACCGCGGCGGCATGCTGCAGGATCGCGGTCGGCAATGTCGGGCTGTCGGAGTTCACTAGGCATACCGACGCATGCCCCTGCGCGAACAGGCTCCGTGCGGCATGCAGCAGGCAGCGCCCCAGCCCCTGCAGCCCTTCCGGCATGTCGCCAAGACCGTCCGCGAGCACAAGGCGGGTGCCGGGGGCCAGCATGCCGTCGAACAGATGCGCCGCACCCGTCGGGGCATAGGCCACGAAACCCTGGCAGGCCGATCCTGCACGCCGGATGTTGTCGCTGATGTCATGCAGGAAGGCCGCATTGATCGCCGTCGCCTCCGCGGGCGAAAGCGGCGGGGTCAGCCGGGTCTTCACCTGCCCCGCGCGCGGGGCTTTCGCCATCACGGCCATCGCGCAGGTCGGATGCGCCAAAACGGTCATTCGGGTCCCCGTGCAGTCGCGGGAGCGGCCTCGATGCCTACAAGGGCATGAAATCGGTATTGTGAAGCCCGCCCCTGTCAACCCGCCCAGCGCAGCACCGGCCGAACGCGCTCCCGCGCGGCCAGCAGCACATCCGCCCCCAGGCTCCGGCCTGGTGGATCGACCAGGAACAGCAGCTGGATCACTACCAGAAAGGCATAGGTCCATGGCCATTCGCCCGGCGCCGAATACAGCCCGAGCCACAGATTGATCGCCATGGCCGCCCCTGCCAGCGCACCCAACCGGGTGAACAGCCCCAGCATCAGCGACACGCCGATCGCCACCTCGGTGAGATAGACGAGCGGCCCGAAGATCGTGATGTTCGGCAACACCACATCCGCCACCAGCGCGCTTTGCAGATGGGTGGAGGCATGCGCCACCATCTGCTTCATCCAGTAGATCAGCCCGGAATATTGCGGCGGCAGCTTCCACAGTGATTGCTGCCACCACAGGCACCCGATGGTCAGCCGCAGCAGCCAGATGGCGGCGTGGCGGGGCGTGTTCTGCCCGGGCAGCATGCGCGCGCGGGCGGCGATGACGATGCTGCCCAGCAGCAGCAGCCAGAACACAACCGTGGTCCCGGCCGGCTTCGTCAGGAAATGAAAGACATCCACCACCGGATTCGGCCGCATCGGCACATCCCCCTGCAAGCCGCGGTAAACCACTTTCGAAACGGATAAGCGAGAGCGCCGGCTGCGTCCACAGGCGAGCGGGTCACGTCGTTGTCAGTGCCCGGGCGACGGTGGCGAGCAGGTCGAGCGCGTCATGCGCCCCGTTCGCCGCGCCCTTCTCGAAATCGCCCACGATCTGCGCCATCTGGTTGGTCACATGGGCGAAGCACAGCACCGCGCGCCCGCGTGCCCGGGCGAAAGCGTACAGCGCCGCCGCTTCCATCTCCACGGCCAGGATGCCCTCGGATCGCGCGATGGCGATTGCCGCCTCCGTCTCGCGAAACGGCGCGTCCGTGGTCCAGCTCGCACCCCGATGCACCAGCACCCCTGCCGCCTCCAATGCCGCCAATGCCCGGCCGGCCAGCGCCGGGTCGGCCTCGGCGAAGCGGCCGGGCGGGAGGTAGTGGTAGCTGGTGCCCTCGTCGCGCAGCGCCCGGTCGATCAGGACGAAATACGGCGTGGGCCCGCCCGGAACGATCTGCCCCGCGGAGGTGACGCTGAGCAGCAATCGGCAGCCGGAGGCGAACATCTGCTCCGCGACCAGCACCGCGAACGCGCTGCCCACCGCGCAGCCGACCACGCCGAACCGCGTGCCGCCATGGTCGAATGCAACCATGTCGGTGTGGTAGCAGGCCCAGCCGGGGCAGGGCGCGGCCCGGCCATCGGCGCGCAACTGCCGCACCAGATCGCCATCCGGGTCGAGCAGGCAGATCTCCGGTATGGGCAGGTCGGGCAGGTTCTTCTGCCGCCGCGCCTCACGCAGCAGATTCCCAGGCTGGAACACCGATGGCGCCGCGTGGTCCTTCGCATTCAACAACGGGATTTCCCGGTTCGTCATTGCCGCCCCTGTCGGTTCACGCACGCAGATGCCGCGACACCGTCGCCCGCTCGCCGATCAGCCCGCGCGGGCGCAGCAGCAGCACCACAGCCAGTACCACCCCGATGGCGACGATGCGCAAAGCCGCTCCGCGCGCCTCCAGCCCCGGCGGCAGCAGAACGGCGAACAGGCTGCCGCTGAACGCCCAAAGCGCCCAGACCACCACCGCCCCCGCCACCGCCCCGCGATGGTTGCCAGCCCCGCCCAGGATCAGCATCACCCACACCTGGAAGGTCAGCGTCGGCAGGTAGTTGTCGGGCGCGATGAAGCCGAAGAACTGTGCCTGCATCGCGCCCGCAAGCCCCATCAGCGCGCAGCCGATCACAAATGCCTGCAGCCGGTAGCGTGCCGCCGGCTTGCCCAGCGCCACAGCCGCCGTCTCGTCCTCGCGCAGCGCCCGCAACACCCGGCCCCACGGCCCGTGCGTCAGCCGGGCGATCAGCCAGTAGGCCCCCGCCGTCACCACTGCCACCAGCGCGAGGTTGGCCAGCCCGAAGGCGAGCGGGTGCGGGGCAAGCGCGCCGAACGGCCGCGGGATGAAGGCGATGCCGAACGGCCCCCCGGTCAGCCCCTGCGCGTTCAGCGCCACCAGTTGCAGGCTGGTCGCCGCGCCGAAGGTGGTGATCGCGAGATAGTCCGCCCGCAGCCGCAGCGTGATCGCCCCCACCACGGCCGCCACCAGGCCCGAAGCCACCATCGCCCCCGCCCAGCCCGCCACGATCGGCAGGCCGAAACCGCCCACCCGCCCGGCAACCGGGGCCGCGGTGATCAGCGCCGCGGCATAGGCGCCCACGCCCACGAACCCGGCCACGCCCACGTTGAACAGCCCGGCGAACCCCCATTGCAGGTTCAGCCCCAGGCACATCACCGCATAGCTGAGCGCGATGGTGAGGAAGAACGCCGCGTAGCCGAGCAATCCGATCATTCCCGCCCCACCCCGAACAGTCCGCGCGGCCGCACCAGCAGCACGGCGAGCAGGATCACGAACGAGACCGCCGCGCGGTACTGTGCGCCGGCCAGCGGCACCGCCAGCGCCTCCGCCAGCCCGATGATCAGCCCGCCCAGCAGCGCGCCCGGCACGCTGCCGATGCCGCCCAGGATCGCGGCGGCGAACAGCGGCAGCAGCAGGTCGAACCCCATGTCGGGGCGGATCTGCACGGTGATGCCCAGGAACACGCCCGCCGCCGCCGCCAGCGCCCCGCCGATCAGCCAGGTCGCCCGCACCACGGCCGCCACGTCGATCCCGGCGAGCCGGGCGAGATCGGGGTTCTCGCTGGTTGCCCGCATCGCCCGGCCGAGCCGCGTGCGCGTCATCACCGCATGCATCACGCCCATCAGCACGACGGCCGCGCCGAGCAGGCCGATCTGGTCGGCCGTCGCGCGCAGGCCAAGGCCGATCGGCAGCGCGATCGCGATGCCGTGGCTGAAATACTGCGGCCGGTCGGTGAAAATGAACTCCAGCGCCGCCCGCAGCGACAGGGAGGCGCCGAAGCTCGCGATCACCAGCACGATCTCCGCCCCATGCCGACGCAGCGGGCGGAACAGCACCCGGTCGAGCGCGAGCGCAAGTCCGCCGGTCAGCACCATGCCCAGGGGCAGCGCCAGCAGCACCGGCCAGCCGAAGCTCAACGGCCCGATCGGCGCGCCCGTGCCGAACGCGGCGGCGAGCGCGGTGGCGATCAGCAGCGTGAAATAGGCGCCCCAGCTCGCGAACTCCCCATGCGCGAAATTGGCGAACCGCAGGATGGCATAGACCAGGGTGAGCCCGATCGCCCCCAGCCCGATCATCGCGCCCGAGGTCACGCCATCGACGATGATCTGCCCGATCATGCCGCCCGCCGCCCGCCCAGGTACAGCGCGGCCACCACCGGATCGTCCAGCAGCGCCGCCGCCGGTCCCTCGTGTGCCGGCCGCCCCTCCACCAGCACATAGGCGCGGTCGGCGATCGCGAGTGCCGCACGCACGTTCTGCTCCACCAGCAGCACCGCCACCCCGTGGGCCCGTATCTCGGCGAGCTTGCCCAGGATCAGCCCGACCAGCCGCGGCGACAGCCCGGCGGAGGGCTCATCCAGGATCAGCACGGCCGGGCGCGTGATCAGCGCGCGGGCGATCGCCAGCATCTGCCGCTGCCCGCCCGACAGCGCGCCGGCCCGCCGCCGCGGCATCGCCGCCAGATCGGGGAACAGCGCCAGCATCTGCGCGATCTGCGCGGGCCGCTCCGCGGCCGGCAGGATCGCGGCGGCAAGATCGAGCGTCTCCCGCACCGTCAGGCCTGGAAAGACGTTCTCGGTCTGCGGCACGAACGCAAGGCCGCGCCGGGGCAGCAGATGCGCGGGCAGGGCGGTGATCGGCATCCCCCGCAGCCGCACCTCCCCGCCGCTGACGGGCACAAGCCCCGCGACCGCCTTCGCCAGCGTGGATTTCCCGGCTCCGTTCGGCCCCAGCAGCACCACGATCTCGGCCGGCGCGACGGCGATGCTGGCCCCGCGCACGATCGGCAAGCCCGGCTCGTACCCCGCCACGAGGTCCTGCACCTGCAAGGCGGGCGCGCTCATGCCGCGCCGCCCAGATAGGCGTCGATCACCGCGGGGTCGCGGATCACGGCATCGGGTGCGCCTTCGGCCAGCATCCGCCCCGCCGCCATCACATGCACATGCCCGCACAGCCGGCCGACAAGGTCCATGTCGTGCTCGATGAGGAGAAAGGTGATGCCGCGGGCGTGCAGTGCGCGGATGCGGTCGATGATGGTCTCCAGCAGGCTCGGGTTCACCCCGGCCGCCGGCTCGTCCAGCAGGATGATCCGCGGATCGGCCATCAGCACCCGGGCCAGCTCCAGCAGCTTGTGCTGCCCGCCGGACAGGCTGCGTGCGGGGGCTTCCGTCAGCCGGTCGAGCGTCACGAACCCGATCAGCTCCCGCGCCCGCGCCGCATTCCGCCGCTCCTGCGCGGCGACGCGCCGCGGCGCGAGCCAGTTCGGCAGCACCCGCTCCCCCGCCTGGCCGGGTGCGGCCAGCATCACGTTCTCCAGCACCGTCATCGCCGGAAAGGGGCGCGGGATCTGGAAGGTCCGCCCCAGCCCGCGGGCGAGCCGCCGGTGCGCGGCTTCGTGCTCGATCCGCCGCCCGTCGAGCGTTATGCGCCCGGCACTCGGCGCCAGCGTGCCGGCAATCAGGTTGAACAGCGTGGTCTTGCCCGCCCCGTTCGGCCCGATCAACCCCGTGATCGTCCCGCGCGGGATGGAGAGCGACACGCCGCTCACCGCCTCCACCCCACCGAACCGGCGCGTGACCTCGACAACCTCAAGCATGCGGGCAGGTCCTGCGGCAGTGGGGCGGGCAGACGGCCCGTTCGGGATTGCGATATTCCGCCACCTTATGCACCATCCCCGCCCACCTCAAGCAGCCCGCCGGCCGTGACAAACCCCGCCCCACCCGCGCACCCGCCCGCTGACGACAGCTTCACCCTGCAAGACCTGAGGGTGGAGGTGGTCGCCCCGCCGGGTGCCCGCCTGCTCTGCGGCGCCCGGCCGGGCGATCATTTCGAGTTGCGGGGGGAGATGCTGCACCTGCCGCCCGGCCAGGGCTTCTCCATCTACTCCCTCGCGGCGGTGCTGCCGCTGCTGGCCGCGAAGCAGCGCGAAACCCATCCGAACGACTGGATGAGCACGGATGCCGAGATCGCCTGCCCCGATCCCAACTGCCCGAGCCGCCTGCGCATCACCCGCACCGGCAGCCGCCGCTTCCGCCATGCCGAGGCAACCGCCGTGCCCCTGCCGCCGCGATGAATCACGCCAGCCCGGCTTCTCCCGAAACGACGGAGCTTGCCCCCGGCTATGTCGTCTCCCGGCTCATCAAGGGCGGCTGGCAGCTTGCCGGCGGCCACGGCGCGATCGACCGCGCCGCCGCCATCGCCGACATGGGCGCCTATCTCGATGCCGGCATCACCACCTTCGATTGCGCCGACATCTATACCGGCGTGGAAGAGCTGATCGGCGCCTTCCGCGACAGCCTTCCCAGGGATGGCGCGGCGCACGGGCGGCTTCGGGTGCACACGAAGTTCGTGCCGGACCTCGATCTGCTCGGCCGGCTGGATCGCGCGGATGTCCGCAGCCTGATCGACCGTTCGGCGCAGCGGCTGCGCACCGACCGGATCGACCTCGTCCAGTTCCACTGGTGGGACTACGCGATCCCCCGCTTCGTCGAGGTCGGGCAATGGCTCGCCGAATTGCAGCGTGAAGGCCGGATCACGCTGCTCGGCGGCACCAATTTCGATGCCGCCCACGCCGCCGCCCTGTTCGATGCCGGGGTGCGCCTGCACACGATGCAGGTGCAGTATTCGGTGCTCGATTCCCGCCCGGAAGGCGCGCTTGCGGCGCTGTGCGCGCGAACCGGCATGCGGCTGCTGTGCTACGGCACCCTGGCCGGGGGCTTTCTCGGCGAACCCTGGCTCGGCCGGCCCGATCCCGGCATGGCGCTGGAGAACCGCTCGCTCGTCAAATACAAGCTCATCATCGACGATAGTGGCGGGTGGGACCTGTTCCAGGCGATCCTGACGGTGCTGGCCCGCATCGCGCAACGCCACGGCACCGATATCGCGACCATCGCCGCGCGCTACGTGCTGGACCAGCCGCATGTCGCCGGCGTCATCGTCGGCGTGCGCAACCGCGCCCATCTCGACCGGCATCGTGGCGTGACGGCCCTGCGCCTGACCGGGCAGGATCGCGCCGAACTCACGGCCATCCTGGCCCGGCGCAATCCGCTCGGAGGCGAGGTCTATGAATTGGAACGCGATAGGAATGGCCGGCACGGCCGCATCATGAAATATGATCTGGGGAAATAAAGCCGGCAGCCCGCAAGGCGCCGGCCGATAGAACGAGGGGAATGGCATGTTCGCGAAACACATCCGCCGCACCGTCGGCGGCCTGGCGCTCGCCGCGCTCGCACCGTTCATCGCGGTTCCGGCACAAGCCGCCTGCACCGTCACCGTCGGCGTGGTGATGGAACTCACCGGCCCGGCCGGGCCCTACGGGCAGGCGGGGGCGAAATCGGTGCAGATGGCGTTCCACGACATCAACGCAGCCGGCGGGGTGAACGGCTGCACGCTCGCCGCCGATATCCGCGATTCGCAAAGCCAGGGCACCGTCGGCGTCGATGCCGCGAAACAGCTCGTCGATGTCGGCCACGTGCCGGCGATCATCGGCGCCATCATCTCCTCGGTCACGCTGCCGGTCCTCACCGCCGTCACCGCACCAGCCAAGGTGGTGCAGATCTCGCCGGCCTCCTCCACGCCCACGCTCACCATGCTTGCGAAGCAGGGCAAGACCAACGGCATCTTCTTCCGCACCATCACCTCCGATGCGCTGCAAGGCGTGGCCGCCGCCGACTATGCGATGAAGCTCGGCTTCAAGAAGCTCGCGATCATCGACGTGAACAACGATTTCGGCGTGAACATGGCCCGGGAGTTCACCAAGACCTACAAGGCCCTCGGCGGCGCCATCACCTCCGTCACCCCCTATAACGAGAACCAGCCCTCCTACCAGGCGGAAGTCACCGCCGCACTCGCCGGCAAGCCGGATGCGCTCTACCTCATCAGCTACCCGGCCGATGGCGCCACCATCGCCCGCACCTGGATCTCCCAGGGCGGGCCGGCGAAGTTCCTGCTGAATGACGGGATGAACAGCGCCACCTTCATCCATGCCGTCGGCGCCACCTATCTCACGCACGCCTACGGCACGTCCTCCGGTACCGAAACCACGCCCTCCACCCTCTATTTCGCCCGGCATTACAAGGCCTTCTCCGGCATTGACCCGAACGCCCCGGCCGCAGACCGTTCCTACGATGCCGCGGCGATCCTCGGTCTCGCCATCGCCGAAACCGGCTCCCGCAAACCCGCCTCCGCCGCCATCGCCGCGGCCATCCGCAAGGTGGAAGACCCCGCCGGCACGCCGATCTACGCGGGGGAGAAGAACTTCCGCAAAGCCCTCGCCCTCATCAAATCCGGCAAGCCCATCCGCTACATCGGCGTGATCGGCCCCGTTTCGTTCGACAAATACGGAGACATCGCCGGCCCCTTCCGCGAATGGCGGATCAAGGGCGGCAAGGTCGTCACCACCGGCCAGCTCACCACCGCCGCCATCAACAGGATCGAGGCGAAGCTCGGTCAATAGGATTGGCCACGCTACCGATACCAACCGGCCGACGTTCCGACTCTCCATCCGTCATGCCGGCGAAGGCCGGCATCACTTCCCCTGATCCACCTCTGGCTCCGCCGGCAGATCGAGAAGCTGGTCCGCCAGCGCCGGGTCCGTGGTCTCTATGGAGCGGAGCTTGCGGTTGACGGCGCGGGTCCGGGTGCGGGCGGCCTCGATGGTGTTGCGCATGGTCCCGGCGTTCTTCTCCAGCCGTTCGAGCACAAGGTCCATCTTCTGCATCTCCGCGCGCGTCGCGCCCAGGATCTGGCGGATTTCGTCGGCCTTCTCCTCCAGCGCGAGCGTGACGTAGCCGAGCTGGATGGTGCGCAGCAGGGCTGGGAACAGGCTGGGGCCGAGCACCAGAACGCGATGCTCGCGCCCGATCTCGTCGATCAGGCCGGGGATATGGGCCACTTCCGCGTACAGCCCGTCGGTGGCGAGGTACATCACCGCGAATTCCACGGTGGCGGGCGGGACGATGTATTTCTCCCGTATCTTCTTCGCCTCGTTCCGTACCTGGCGCTCGATGCCGCGCCGGGCGGTGCGTTCGCCCTCGCTGTCGCCGGCCTCGACGGCGATCAGCAGCCGCTCGTAGTCCTCCATCGGGAATTTCGCATCGACCGGCAGCCAGGTGCGCTCCTGCCCGCGCATCGGCATGGCGACGGCGAAATCCACCATCTCGTCGCTGCCTTCGCGCAGCTTGCGGTTGGCTTCGAAGCTGCCGGGGGGCAGCACGTCTTCCAGCGTGGCGCGCAGCTGCGCCTCGCCCCAGCCGCCGCGCGTCTTCACATTGCCGAACAGCCGCTTGATGTCGCCGATCTGCGCGGTCACGGCCTGCACGTCGCCCATTGCCTTCTGCACGGCGGCGAACTGGTCGATCACGCGGGCGAAGCTCGTTTCCATCTGCTTCTCGACCGCGGCGTGAAGCTGCTCGTTCACGCTTTTCTGGATCTCCGTCAGCCGCGTCTCCAGCAGGGCGGCGTTGCGCTGCTGGTCCTCGGCCGCGGCGCGGCGGAGCGTGTCGATGGTGGTGGAAACACCGGTGGTGGCGGCGGTGATCTGGCTGAAGGCCTGGCCGAGCGCGGTGGTGGTGCCGGCCTGGATCGCGGCGGCCAGCGCGCGCTCGCTCGCGGCCAGATGGGCGCGCGTCGTCTCGGCCTCGGCCCGCACGGCGGCCAGCGTCTGCTCACCCAGCAGCCGCAGATGCTCCACACCCCGCGCGCGGGTGCGCAATGCAAGGGCGAGTGCCGCCAGCGCGAGGAGCAGGGCGACATAGGGGGCCAATACCGGCAGCAGCGTCATCGCGATTTCCCTCGTGCATCCGGGGCGGCCTGGACAGGCACAGCCGGCCGCGCCACCGTGAACCGCTTGTGGCACGGAGCAGGGCATGCCGGAACTCTACCATTTCGAGGATTTCGCCGCCGGGCAGGTTTTCGTCTCGCATGAACACGCGATGGGCCAGGAGGAGATGATCGCCTTCGCCCGCGCCTTCGATCCGCAGCCGATGCACACCGACGAGGCGGTGGCGATGGAGCTGTTCGGCGGGATCATCGCCAGCGGCTGGCACACCGCGGCGCTGACCATGCGGCTGCTGGTGGATGGCGCGATGCCGAAGGTGGCGGGCGGCGCCCTGGGCCTGGGGGTGGAGAAGATGTCGTGGCCGCAGCCGGTGCGGCCGGGCGATGTGCTGCGCGCCACCATCACCGTGCTCGGCACGCGGCCCTCGCGCTCCCGCCCCGATCGCGGCATCGTCAGCCTGCACACCCGCACCTGCAACCAGGCCGGCGAAACGGTGCTGGACCACACCAGCGCGATCCTCGTGCCCCGCCGCGCATAGCGCGGCTACTGATAGACGCCCGCGCATAGCGCGGCAACTGGTAGGCGCCGTGCTACGCGCGGTTATCTGCCATCAGTACATATGCTGCCCGCCGTTGATCGACAGCGTGGAGCCGGTAACGAAATCGGCCTCGTCAGCGGTGAGGAACAGCACACCGCGGGCGATGTCGTCGGCCCGGCCCAGCCGGCCCATCGGGATGCGGGCGATGATCTTCCCCAGCACGTCCGCCGGCACCGCGCGCACCATGTCGGTGTCCACATAGCCGGGCGCGATCGCGTTCACGGTGATGCCGAAGCGCGCCCCTTCCTGGGCGAGCGCCTTGGTGAAGCCGTGGATGCCAGATTTCGCGGCGGCATAGTTCACCTGCCCGTACTGCCCCGCCTGGCCGTTGATGCTGCCGATATTCACGATGCGGCCGAACTTCTGCGCGCGCATGCCCTCGAACGTCAGCTTGCACAGGTTGAAGCAGGAGCCGAGGTTGGTATCGATCACCGCATCCCACATCTCGCGGGACATCTTGCCCATGGTGCCGTCGCGGGTGATGCCGGCGTTGTTCACCAGGATCTCGATCGGCCCGTGCCGGTTGGCGATCTCATGCACCGCCTCGCCGCATTCGTCGAAATGCCCGGCGTCGAAGCGCATCACGCCGATGCCGGTCTCCTCGGCGAAGGCTTTCGCCGCGGCGTCGTTGCCGGCATAGCTCGCCACCACATGCCGCCCGGCGCCATGCAGCGCGCGGCTGATCGCCGCCCCGATGCCGCGCGTGCCGCCGGTGACCAGTGCAACCCGTGCCATGATGTCCTCCCCTTCGTGCCTGTCCGCCGATTGTTCCGGCTGTGATGCGGGAACGCGCCTCCCGCATCGATCGCAGGCTGCCAGCTTCGCCCCTGCCGAGTCCAGCGGATCGGCGCGCGCTACCAGCGGTCCAGGCGCGCCTTGCGGGCGCGATGCAGCACGAACAGCATCCAGCCCAGTTGCGGCACCAGCGGTGCGGCCACGATCAGCGGCTTGGCCGGGGAGGGCGCGTGCAGGAAGGCGAGGCAGCTCAGCCCGCCGAACGCCGCGAACCCCCAGTGCACCGCCGCCACCGCCCGCGCGTCCATCCCGGCGCGATGGGCAAGCTGGTACAGATGCCCGCGATGCGCCTCGGTCAGCCGGTCTCCGGCCAGGGCCCGGCGCGCCAGGGTGAAGGCCACATCGAACAGCACGCCGGACAGCAGCATGGGCACCAGCAGGAAGGACAGCTCCACCCCCTCGAACCGGGCCGCGGCAACGGCCAGCACGGCGAGCACGAAGCCGCAGAACTGGCTGCCCACATCGCCCATGAAGATGCGCGCGCGGGGGAAGTTGAACGGCAGGAAGCCGACCAGCCCGGCCGCCAGCAGGGCGGCGGCGAAATACACGAACCAGCCGCCCTCGATCGCGGCGATCAGCCCGAGGAACACCGACGCGATCAGGCAGACCCCGCCGGCCAGCCCGTTCAGCCCGTCGATGAAGTTCATCGCGTTGGTGGTGAACAGGAGCCACGCCAGGGTGAGCGGCACGCCCAGCAGGCCGAGGTTCACCGCCCCGTAATAGGGCAGCCGGTACACATCCACGTACAGCCCGCTGCCCACCGCCACCAGCGCGGCCAGCACCTGGGCTGCCAGCTTCACCGTGAATGGCCAGTTGAACAGGTCGTCCAGCAGCGCCACCCCGGCGATGGCCGCCGATGCGCCGATCACCCCGCGGAAATACGGGTCCGCCAGCCGCGCGAAATCGGCGTAGCGGTAAAGCAGCGCGATGCCGACCAGGAAGGCGGCGACAATTCCCACCCCGCCGGATTTGGGCGTCGGGTGCGCATGGGCCTTGCGCTCATCCGGATGGTCCTGCACGCCGATCGCGATCATCCCGCGCACCACCGCCGCCGAAAGCAGCGCCAGCAGGATCAGGAAGGCCAGATGGCGCAGGAGGGCGGGGCTGGTCATGCGGGGGGCGCTGAAAACGAATCTGATGGAAGCGGGGGCCGCGGACCATGGCCGAACCCGGCGGACCCGGCAAGCCTGCTTGCCCTCACCCCCCCGATCCGCTACACCGCGCCCCGCGCCGGCACCCCTGGAGGCCGGCTTTCTGCATTGAGGAGCGAGCAATGGCCAATTTCGTGACGATCGAGGCCGAGGCGCGCGAGCGATCCGGTAAGGGGGCGGCGCGCGCGACCCGGCGGGCAGGCAAGGTGCCTGCCGTCATCTACGGTGCCCGACAGGCGCCCACCCTGATCTCGCTGGAGCCGCGTGCCGTGCTGCGGGAAATCGGCCGCAGCGGCTGGCGGTCCCGGCTGTACGACGTGCAGGTGGGCGGCCAGAGCACCCGCGCGCTGATCCGCGATGTGCAGTTCCATCCGGTGTCGGATCTGCCGGAGCATGTCGATTTCCAGCGCCTCGCCCCCGGCGAGATGATCCGCGTGATGGTGCGGGTGGCATACCTGAACGAAGGCGTCTCCCCCGGGCTCAAGCGCGGCGGCGTGCTGAACGTGGTGCGCCACGCCGTCGAGGTGCTGTGCGACCCCGAGGCCGTGCCCGAGAAGTTCGAGGTCGATCTCGGCGGGCTCGACATCGGCGCCAACGTCCGCTTCCACGACCTGACGGGCACGGAAGGCACCCGCCCCACCATCCTGGGGCGCGATTTCGTGGTGGCGACGATCGCCCCGCCGACCAAGGCGCCCGAGCCGGCGGCAGACGCCGCCGCCCCGGGCGCGCCGACGGCGGCCCCGGCAGCGGCCAAGGGTGCTGCGGCTCCTGCCAAGGCAGCCCCCGCCAAGGGCGCGGCTCCGGCGGCGAAGCCGGCCGGCAAGGCGCCCGCGAAGAAGGGCTGATCCCGGCGGGATGGGGCCATGCTGCTCTGGGTCGGGCTCGGCAATCCGGAGCCGGGCATGGCCCGGCAGCGCCACAACATCGGCTTCCTGGCGCTCGATGTCATCGCGCTCCGCCACGGGTTCACCCCGTGGCGGCAGCGCTTTCGCGGGCTGGCGGCCGAAGGCACGGTGGGCGGACAGAAGGTGCTGGGGCTGAAGCCGCTCACCTACATGAATGCCTCCGGCGAATCCGTGCAGGCCGCCGCCGCGTTCTTCAAGCTCGCCCCGGAGTCGATCACCGCCTTCCATGACGAGCTCGACCTGGTGCCCGGCAAGGTGCGGGTGAAGCGCGGTGGCGGGGCGGCCGGCCACAACGGCCTGCGCAGCATGGACCGGATGCTGCCCAGCCCCGACTACTGGCGCGTGCGTCTCGGGATCGGCCATCCCGGGGAGAAGGAGCGGGTGATGGGCCACGTGCTGGGCGATTTCTCCCGCGCGGATCGGGACTGGCTCATCCCGCTGCTCGATGCGGTGGCCGATGCCGCCCCGCTGCTGGCCGCCGGCAAGGCGGAGGATTTCATGAGTCGCGTGGCGCTGCTCACGCAGGATGGGGCGTGATGGGTTTCAACTGCGGCATCGTCGGCCTGCCGAACGTCGGCAAATCGACCCTGTTCAACGCGCTCACCGCCACCGCCTCGGCGGCCGCGGCGAACTACCCGTTCTGCACGATCGAGCCGAACGTCGGCCGCGTGCCGGTGCCCGATCCGCGGCTCGATGCACTGGCCGCGATCGCGAAATCGGCCAAGATCATCCCCACCACGCTCGAATTCGTCGATATCGCCGGCCTCGTGCGCGGGGCGAGCAAGGGCGAGGGCCTGGGCAACCAGTTCCTCGCCAACATCCGCGAGGTCGATGCGATCGTCCACGTGCTGCGCTGCTTCGAGGATGACGACGTCACCCATGTCGAAGGCAGCGTCGATCCCCTGCGGGACGCCGAGGTGGTCGAGACCGAGCTGATGCTCGCCGATCTCGACAGCCTGGAGAAACGGATGGTCGCCTTGCAGAAGAAGGCCCGCGGCGCGGACCGCGAAGCCGCCGCCCAGCTTGTCCTGGTCGAGCCGATCGTCGCCGCCCTGCGCGAAGGCCGCCCCGCCCGCACCGCGATCGCCCCGGCAGACCGGGAAGCCGCGGCACGGCTGCAACTGCTGACCAGCAAGCCCGTGCTGTACGTCTGCAATGTCGAGGAAGCCTCGGCCGCCACCGGCAACGCCCATTCAGACCGCGTCGCCGTGCAGGCGGCGGCGGAGGGGGCGGCCCACATCATCGTCTCCGCCGCGATCGAGGCGGAGGTGAGCCAGCTCGACCCCGCCGAGCGGGCGGAGTTCCTTGATGGCCTGGGCCTCGCCGACAGCGGGCTCGACCGGGTGATCCGCGCCGGCTACGGGCTGCTCGGCCTGATCACCTATTTCACCGCCGGCCCGAAGGAAACCCGCGCCTGGACGCTGGTGCGCGGCACCCGCGCCCCCGGCGCGGCCGGCGTGATCCATGGCGATTTCGAGCGCGGCTTCATCGCCGCCGAAACCATCGCCTACGACGACTACGTGGCCTGCAAGGGTGAGGCCGGCGCGCGCGAAGCCGGCAAGCTGCGCATCGAAGGGCGGGACTACGTGGTGCGGGACGGGGATGTGATGCTGTTCCGCTTCAACGTCTGACGCCTCCCCTCGTCATACGGCTCGCTCAGGTCTGCCAGATGCGCAAAGACGGGCACAATTAAAGATACGATCACCCAATCCGAGTCATTCCCTCGGCGCGTTCTCGTGACACGAGAATCAACTGGCAGGACGGACAAATCCCGTCAAGATCGAAAAAAGAAGAAAACGAGATAATTTCCGTGATATTCGAAAATTATGCAACCAGCCAATACTCAAAAAATCCATTTTATTTCTTGTGGAACACCAAGATAACTAAACTATAGATCATCCATATTCAGAAAAATTCAGGCCAGACAACGGAATACCATTGTATTCCTCCCTCTTGTGCGCGATTTCACGTTGCGTTAATAATTTGCAATTACAGGTTGTCGTCATGCGGGAAAAGGTGGTGCGAATGCGCCTTTACTCACCCATAAGTGGCATAGCACGGCAACCGGCCATCCAGGCCGCTCCGCCCTCCCGAAATTGCCGCCTCAGGCCTGCCCGTCCATCGGCCGTCCATGGATGGGCCATCGTGGGAACAGAAGGTCCGCAAACATGACGACAGATCCAACCGCCGCTCCCGGCATCACCACGGCGACGGCGGTGGCAGGCAATGCCAACCAGGTCGTGCTGACCCTCTCGCTCGGTTCCGGCGGCCTTGCGCTGCAAGCGCTGAACGCGCTGGAAACCGGCGGCTTCGGCTGGTCCATTTCCGTGGGCGGCACCGCCACCGCGGCGGTCGGGGCGAGCCTCGTGGACGGGACGCACCTGCTGCTCACCTTCGCCGCCCCGGTCCCGACCGATGGCAGCGCTACCATCGCCTACAACCCGAACGCCCTCCCGCCGGGTCTGGCCGGGGTGGACGCCTCGGGCGGCACCATCGATGCCGCCAGCATCCTCGGCGCCCTGCAGCAGGAGATCGTCGACCAGGGCAAAAGCATTCTCACCGGGGTTCCGGTTCCCAGCATCACCACGATCGAGAACCAGCAGGACCAGCTTCTCACCCTGTCGGGCAGCCTGCCGGTCGCGCCCGATCCGTCCTCCACCCAGACCGTCACCGCCGGCGCAGGCCAGGAGAGCGTGATGGCCGGCGCGGCGGCGGACACGATCACCGCCGGCAGCACGAATGTCGTCGCCTTCGGCGGCCAGGGCGGCATCACGTTCGTCGGCGGCAGCAGCGACAACACGGTCGTCGTCGGCGCCGGCGCCTCCACCGTCGATGGGAAGGCGGGCGCCGTCACCGTTTTCGGCGGCCAGGGCGGCGGCGTGTTCACCGGCGGGTCCGCCGGCAGCAACATCCTGGTCGGCGGGGAAGGGGCGGCAACCCTGGTCGGCGCCGGTTCGGGGGACCAGCTGTTCGTCAACGGCAGCCAGCACAACGTGTTGCAAGCCGGGAACGGCAATGAAACGCTCTCCGCCGGCGGCTCGGCCGGGGCCAACACCATCACCGGCGGCTCCGGCAGCGATCTGGTCGCCGGCGGCTACGGCACCGACCAGATCGACGCAGGCAGCGGCAGTTCCACCATCTTCGGCGGCCCGGGGTCCGACACCATCAATACCGGCGCCGGCCAGACCATGGTGGCGGCCGGCGCCAACGGCTCCACCATCGTCGGCGGCAACGGCAACAGCACGGTGTTCGGCGGCATCGGCGCCAACGTCATCAACACCGGCGCTGGCCACATGTTGATCGACGGCGGATCGGGCGCGGAGACCGTCAATTTCGGCGCGGGCAACGCGGTCGTGTTCGAACACGGCGGCGCCACCACCTACACCGCCACGAACGGTTCCGTCGGCGGGCTCGACCTCATCGTCGGCTTCAAGCCGGCCGCCGACACGATCCGTCTTTCCGGCTACGGCTCCGCCGCCACGATCGCCGGCGAAACCACCAACGCCGGCGGCACGTCCATCGTGCACCTGTCGGACGGCACGCAGCTGGTGTTCTTCGGCGTGAGCGATATCGCGAAGAACATCGTGGCAAGCTGATGCTTCAGGGCGCGCCTACCAGCAGCTCCGCGCGCGCGAAATCGGCGAAGAACCGCGCGAGCCCATCCACCGTCGCCTCCAGCATCGCCGCCCCCGAGGCCGGGGTCGCCGCCGCCGGATCGCCGATGTAGCCCACGTCCCCGGCCACGAACAGCGCCGCCCAGGTCAGCCCGGCCCGCCGCAACCCCGCGGCCTCCTCGTCCGTCCCGCTCCCGTCCGCGACGTAGGAGGGGCGCAGCCGCGGCGGCAGCCCGGCCACGCGCTCGCCGATGCGGCCCGCCGCCTCGGGCCGCAGCGCCATCTGCATCGCGGTCTCGTAGGCGCAGGCATGGCCCACACCCTGCATCGCCCCCGGCAGCGCCTTCAGCCAGCCCGGCTGCCCGGGCGAGAAATAGTTGACGAACCCCGCCGCGATCCCGCGGCTGACCAATGCCCCGCAGGCCGCCGTCAGCGGCCCCTGGTTGCCGCCATGGCCGTTCACGATCAGCAGGCGGGAGAATCCGGTGCGATGAAGGCTCTCCGCCACATCGCTCACCAGCCCCACGAACGTCTCCAAAGACAGGCTCACGGTGCCCGCCCACGCGCGATGATGGGGGGAGAAGCCGAAGCCGGGCGCCGGCAGCACCAGCACATGCGGGCTCTCGCACCGCCCCGCCGCCGCCATCGCCACCCGATAGGCGGAGAGCGTGTCGGTATCCACCGGCAGATGGTCCGCATGCTGCTCGACCGACCCGACCGTGAGCACCGGCAGCGCCCCCGCATCGCGCGCCGCGGCGATCTCCGCGCGCGTCAGCGCGCCCCAGTCATGCGTCCGCCGCCATGTCCCGCTCATCAGACCGCCCCCCCGGCTGTCCTCTG
>DATKQI010000344.1:0-2986 GCA_035532755.1 Acetobacteraceae bacterium | reverse complement strand
AGCCCGCTCGCCACCTCCCTGCCGGACAAGGGCGTGCGGCTCGATCTGACGAAGCACCCGAAGGCGGCGATGGCGGAGATCGCGAAGCTGCGCACCCTGCTGAAGGGCAAGACCATCGGCGTGCAGGTCTCCACCATCCAGGCCGCGTTCCTGAACAAGTATTTCAAGGGCGACGTGACGATCCGCACCTATCCCACCACGCAGGAACGCGATCTCGATCTGCAAGCGGGGCGTGTGGACGCGATTCTCGATTCGCTCGGCTACCTGATGCCGGCGATGGGCAAGCCCACGCTGAAGGATGCCGTGCTCACCGGCCCGGTCTATGCCGGCGGGGTGTTCGGCATGGGCACCGGCGTGGGGCTGCGCAAGGGCAACCCGCATCTGCGGGCGATGTTCAGTTCCGCCATCAAATCCGCCCTGGCGGACGGGACGATCCACAAGCTCGCGCTGAAATGGTTCCATTTCGACGTGACGCCGAAATAGCCGCACGGCCGGCGGGGCGGGCGTGGGCGGCATCCTGTCGCTGATCGGCTTCGGCCCGCAGGGCTGGGGCGCCACGCTCATCGCGGCGGCGGGGATGACGCTTGCCGTCTCGCTCGCCGCCTTCGCGATCGGGCTCGCGCTCGGGCTCCTCGGGGCGTGGGCGAAGCTGTCGCACCTGCGCCTCGCCCGCGCGGCGAGCCACGGCTACACCACCATCCTGCGCGGCGTGCCGGATCTGCTGGTGGTGTACCTGTTCTATTTCGGCGGCAGCTCGGCGATGACGGCGATCGGCCATCTGTTCGGCGGGCAGGGGTTCTTCGGGCTGAACGGCTTCCTGGTCGGCGCGCTCGCGATCGGCATCGTTTCCGGCGCGTACGAGACGGAGGTGCTGCGCGGCGCCTATCTCGCCATCCCGCGCGGAGAGATCGAGGCCGCGCGCGCGGTGGGGATGGATGGCGGGCTGCTGCTGCGGCGGATCATCGCCCCGCTGGGGCTGCGGCTCGCGCTGCCGGGGATGGGCAATGTCTGGCAGATGATCCTGAAGGAATCTGCGCTGATCTCCGTCACCGGCCTCGTCGAGATCATGCGCGCGGTGGAGGTGGGCGCCGGCGTCACCCGCCAGCCGTTCGGCTTCTATGTCACGGGTGCGGTGCTCTATCTGGTGCTCACCACGCTCACCGGCATCGCCTTCCGCGGCGCCGAGCGCCGCTTCGGCCGCGGTACGATGCCGGGGCACGCGGCATGAGCCTGCATTTCATGGCGGATACGTTCGTCAAGCTCCTGCGGGGTTTGCCGCTCACGATCGAGCTCACGGTGCTGTCCGTGGGCATCGGCATCCTGCTTGCCGTGAGCTTCGCGCTGCTGCGGGCGGGGTCCCGGCCCGGGGAATGGTTCGTGCGCGGCTATGTGTTCGTCTTTCGCGGTTCTCCGCTGCTGGTTCAGATGTTCCTCATCTACTACGGCATCGGGCAGTTCGCCTTCGTGCGCGGCAGCGTGCTGTGGCCGCTGCTGCGCGCCCCGTTCTCCTGCGCGGTGCTGGCACTCGCGCTCAACACCGCCGCCTACGGGTCGGAGATCATCCGTGGCGGGCTTGCCGCGGTGCCGCGCGGGGCGGTGGAGGCCGGGCGGGTCTGCGGCATGTCCCGTCCGCTGCTGTACTGCCGCGTCATTCTCCCGCTCGCCATCCGTCAGGCGCTGCCGGCCTATGGCAACGAGATCGTGGTGATGGTGAAATCGACCGCGCTCGCCAGCATGGTCACGCTGATGGAGATCACCGGCATCGCCTATCAGATCATATCCGAAACATATCGGGCGCTGGAGGTCTTTCTGTGCGCGGGAGCGATCTATCTGGCCCTCATCATGGCCATTTCCCGGCTGATCGCGCTGCTGGAACAGCGGCTGAACCGGCATCTGCCGAAAGCCATGGCATGAGCGCGAACGGGCGCGAGGTGGCGGTGTCGGTGCGCGACCTGCACAAGCGGTTCGGCGCGCTGGAGGTGCTGAAGGGCGTTTCGCTGGAGGCGCATACGGGCGATGTGATCGCCGTCATCGGCTCCTCCGGTTCGGGGAAGAGCACGCTGCTGCGCTGCATCCCGATGCTTGATCTGCCGGACGCCGGGGAGATCGCGGTGGGCGGGGAGGTGATCCGCCTGTCCGGCGGGGCGCCGGGTGCGCCTCCGCGCGTGGACCGCGCGCAGATCGGCCGCATCCGCAGCCGCCTCGGCTTCGTGTTCCAGAGCTTCAACCTCTGGTCCCACCTCACCATCTTGCAGAACGTGATCGAGGCGCCGGTGCATGTGCAGCGGCGGCCGCGCGGCGAATGCGTGGAGGAGGCCGAGGCGCTGCTGCAGAAGGTCGGCATCGCCGAGAAGCGCAACCACTACCCGGCCCAGCTTTCCGGCGGCCAGCAGCAGCGCGCCGCGATCGCCCGTGCGCTCGCGATGCGCCCGCGCGCCCTGCTGATGGACGAGCCGACCTCCGCGCTCGACCCCGAACTGGTGGGGGAGGTGCTGCGCGTGATCCGCACGCTGGCGCAGGAAGGCCGCACCATGCTGATCGTCACGCACGAGATGGGCTTCGCGCGGGAGGTGGCCACGAACGTGGTGTTTCTCGACCAGGGCCGGATCGACGAGCAGGGCCCGCCGGAGCAGGTGTTCACGCAGCCCCGGTCCGACCGGTGCCGCCAGTTCGTGATGAGCCAGCTTCGCCGCGGCATGGAATAGGGGCTTGTTGATTTCCGGGTCAGTTCTCGCCGGAAATCAACAAGCTCACCGTGAACGGTGCGGTGCCCTGGCCGACCGGGGTGCCAGGCGTCAGATGCCCGGTGGTGAAGATCGGCACGATCTCGCTGAAATACTTGATCTTCTTCGTTTCCATCGGCTGCAGCACGCCGGTGGGAAACACTTTCTTGCAGATGAAGTATTCGATGTCGGCGATGTCGTAGCTGCCCGGCTGCGTCACCGCGCGCTGGGCCACCGCGTCGGTGTCCATCGCGGTCATCGAG
>DATKQI010000343.1:0-15749 GCA_035532755.1 Acetobacteraceae bacterium | reverse complement strand
TGGCCGCGCGGACAGCTACTGCCTGCTGCTGCACGACGACGCGCTGAAAGCACCGGCCCGCAAGCGCCTCGCGCTGCTGCGCACGACGACCGACGGATTCGCGATCGCGGATGCCGATTTCCGCCTGCGCGGCGCGGGCGACGCGCTGGGCACCCGGCAGTCCGGCCTGCCGGGGTTCCGGCTGGCCGATCCGGTGGCGCATGACGGCCTGCTGCGGATGGCCCATCGCGACGCCACGCTGCTGGTGGAGAAGGACCCGCGGCTGGAGGGTGTGCGCAGCCGGGCGGTGCGGCTGCTGCTGCGCCTGTTCGACCAGGGGCGCGCGATGCGCACGTTGCAGGCGGGGTGAGAGTGGACAAGCGAGAATATCCGGCCCGACCGATCGTGGGCATCGGCGTGGTGGTCTTGCGGCGGGGCACGGTCCTGCTCGTTCGCCGCGGCCAGCCTCCGAATGCAGGGAGCTGGAGCCTGCCCGGCGGGGCGCAGGAGCTGGGCGAGACCGCCGAGGCGGCGGCGCGGCGCGAACTGGCGGAGGAGACGGGGCTGGCGGTCGGCACCCTGCGTCTTGCCGCGCATGTGGACAGCATCCATGCCGACGCCGACGGGCGGGTGCGGTACCACTACACGATCCTCGATTTCGCCGGGCTGTGGCAGGGGGGAGAGGCGCGCGCGGGTTCCGACGTCACCGAGGTCGCCTGGGCCGGTATCGCCGATCTGGAACGTTTTGCCCTGTGGCCGGAGGCCGTGCGGGTGATCGGGCTCGCGCGAAGGGTGTTGGAGGTCGGCTGACGCCGCTTCAGCTCCGCCAGCGGCGGGGGCTGCGCCCTTGGGAGCCGGCGGCGGTGGCGGCCCCGCCGGCGCAGAGCAGGCCGAGCCCGGCCGGGATCAGCCAGGCGGGGCGCATCAGCAGCGGCACGGCGATATGCTGCCAGAGCCACGGCGAGAGCGCCCGCTGGACGCCGCCGAGCAGGCGCGCATCGAACCCGTGGAGGAGTTCGCCGAGCGAGGTATCGAGCGGGCCCAGGGTGGCGGCCGCGAAGGCCATCACCAGGAATATGGCTGCCAGAATGGCCAGGACCCGTGCCGTCATCACATGAAGAGTGTACGCGTCTGCGGCATCCCGGCATAGAGGGAAGAGACCCACTGGCCATATCCGTTGTAGATCTGCGTGGGCACCGTCTTTCCCGTGCCGATCAGCCGCTCGCGCGCCTGGCTCCAGCGCGGGTGGGGCACGGCCGGGTTGACGTTGGCCCAGAAGCCATACTCGTCGGGCGCGATCTGCTTCCAGAACGTCATCGGCTGCTTGTCGGTGAAGGTGATCTTCACGATCGACTTGACCGACTTGAACCCGTATTTCCACGGCAGCACGATGCGGATCGGCGCCCCGTTCTGCTTCAGCAGGTTCTTGCCGTAGAGGCCGGTGCCGACGAAGGCGAGTTCGTTGTTCGCCTCCGCCATCGTCACGCCTTCCACATAGGGCCAGGGGAAGAAACTGCCGCTGATCCCCGGCATCTGCTTCGGATCGTCCAGCGTCTGGAAGACCATGTATTTCGCCGAGGCGAGCGGGTTGGCGATCTTCACCAGCTGGGACAACGGGAAGCCGGTCCAGGGCACGGTGATCGCCCAGGCTTCCACGCAGCGGTGGCGGTACACCCGCTCATCCTGCGTCACCTGCTTCAGCAGCGTGTCGAGGGCGATGGTGGTGGGCTTGTGCACCATGCCCTCGATGCGCAGGCTCCAGGGGCTGGTGTGCAGGCGCTGGGCGGCCCGCCAGATCGACTTGCTGGTGCCGAATTCGTAGTAGTTGTTGTAGGTCTCCACCGCATGCGCTGGGGTGAGCGGCCGGCCCGGCTTGAAGCGCAGCGCGCCGGGGGGCAGCGGCGCTTCCGCCGCCTGTGCCGTGCCGGCAAGGCCCACCGCAGCCAGCGTTGCCGCTCCGCCGAGCAGGTAGCGGCGGCCGAGCATCAGGGCTTCGGGTGTGGCGAGGCGTTCCGGCAGCTCCCAGCCACGGGGCGAGCGGATCAGCATGGCATCCTCCTGGCTCCGGCCCCGGATCGTCAGCCGGGGCAGGATATCGTTGAAATCCGTTACGGCACGCATACGGACAGTGTGCGCACCGAACCTTCTACGCAAGCGCCGCCACCCCGGATCGGCGATGACAGACTCTTGAGCCGGTTCAACTTTGCGAATACTGGCGGCCAGCCTGCTCAGCGCCAGCCCAGCAGCCACTTCTCCACCCGGCCGATCACCGCCGAGACGACGAGCCCCAGGACCGAGAGCACGACGATCCCGGCCAGCAGGCCTTCCGTGTCGTACAGGTTACCCTCCGCCAGCACGAAGGCGCCGATGCCGTGCTGGGCGCCGATCATCTCGGCCGCCACCAGCAGGATGATGGCGATGGAACTGGTGACGCGGAAGCCGCTCAGGATGGCCGGCAGCGCGCCGGGCAGCACGATCTTGCCGATGATCGCCTTGTGCGACAGGCCGAAGCTCTGCGCCATTCTGATCAGGTTGCGCGGCACGGCGTCCACCCCGGCGGCAGTGTTGATGACCGTGGGGAAGAACACGCCGATGGCGATGGTGGCGATCTTGGAACCCTCGCCGATGCCGAACCAGATGATGAACAGCGGCACCAGCGCGATCTTCGGGATGGGGAACAGGGCCGAGACCACGGCCATTCCCGGCGAGCGCGCCGCGGAGAACAGCCCGACCGCCACGCCCAGCACGACCCCGAACACCGTGCCCAGCGCCCACCCGGCCGACAAACGAAGCAAGGACGGCGCGAGTTCCCGCCAGAGCTGCCCGCTCGCTGCGAGTTGCGCCAGCGCCCGGCCCACCGCGGCGGGCGCCGGCAGGAACAGCGCCGGCAGCCAGCCGAGCGAGGAGGCCGCCTGCCACACCGCGATCAGCCCCAGCAGCGTTCCCACCGCCGCCGCCGGCACGGTGCGCGGGGCGAAGCCGCCGCCCCGGAACGGCACCTCGCCATCCAGCCTGGTCGCCTCAGCCGGGGGCATGGGCGATTTCCCGTTCGGCGGCGGCCGCTTCATCGCGGATCAGCGCCCAGAGCTGCTGCTCGACCGCCACCAGGTCCGCGTCGCTCGCGTGGCGGGAGGTGATGGGGCGGTCTATGCGCAGCACCGCCTTCACCCTGCCCGGCCGGCGGGACAGCACGACGATCTGGTGGCCGAGCCGGGCCGCCTCGGCGAGGTTGTGCGTGACATAGACGGTGGTGGTGCCGGCGCGTTCGATCAGCTGGGCGAATTCGTCCAGCAGCAGCCCGCGTGTCTGCGCATCCAGCGCCGACAGCGGCTCATCCATCAGCAGGCAGGCCGGCCGCACGGCGAGCGCGCGGGCGATGCCGACGCGCTGGCGCATGCCGCCCGAAAGCTGCCGCGGCCAGGACCCGGCGAACTCCGCAAGCCCGGTGAGGCGCAGCACATCCTCCACCCGCGCCTCCCGCGCGGCACGATCCAGCCGGCCCTCCAGCACCAGGGCGATGTTGCCGCGCACGCTGCGCCAGGGGAGCAGGGCGAAATCCTGGAACACGTAGGTCAGCGGATTGAGGCAATCGGCGGCAAGCTCCCCGCTGCACCGCACCGCGCCGGATTGCGGCTGCAGCAGGCCGCCCATGATGCCGAGCAGCGTCGATTTGCCGCAGCCGGACGGGCCGATCAGCACCATCACCTCGCCCGGCTCCACCGCGATGTCGATCCGGTCCAGCACATCGAGGTCGCGGTAGCGATGCGACACGCCCTGCACCGACAGCCGCAGTTGCGATGCGCGTGCGGCCACCGGCAGGTTCATGCCCCCTGCATCGGCTTGATGAAGCTGGTATCGACCACCTGCGCTGCATGCAGATGGGCCTTCACGAAGCCCTGCGCCTCGAACCAGTGCAACTGGCGCCCCACATCCGCCACATCGAGCCCGCCGCCGGGGCTGTAGTAGCCGAGGCCGGCCAGGATCTTCTCCGGCCCCTTCGGATCGCCCACGAACACGTATTTCTGGATCGCAGCGATGGCGGCGGTGGTGCTTGCGTCGTAAATCAGCTTGCCTGCCGCATCCTTGCGCAGGAAGGCATGGAAGTAATCGGCGATCGCGCTTTCATAGGCGCGGGCAAAGCGGTGCAGCGTGTCGGCCTTCTTGCGGATCATCCGTTCGGTCGTGAACAGCGTGGTGATCTGGTACGGCACGAGATCGCCGACCCAGCCGATAATCTTCGCTTCGCCCTTCGCATCCAGCGGCTTGGCCATCGAGGCGATGGCGATGGTCGCATCCACCTGCCCGGTGCGTACCGCGGCCACCATGTTCGGCACCGTTTGCAGCGGCCGCAGCACGATCGACTTCAGCGGGAAATGCGCGGCCATCGCAAGCCGCCCGACCATGTAGTGGAACGAGGAGCCATATTGCGTGATGCCGAAACTGTGCCCGGCGAGCCTGGCCGGCGATGTCAGCCCCGCGGCATAGGCCTTGCGCGAGACCAGGATGGCCGAACCGTCGTATCCCGGCTCCTCATGCAGCATGCCGCCGAACACGCGCAGCGCCCCGCGCGCGGCAAGGTTGAAGAACCCGCCGGTGAGCGCGGTCGAGCCGATATCGATATCCCCGGACACCGCCGCCGCGGCAATCGGCTGGGCGGCTTCGAAAAAGCGGAACTTCGGCGCGAGCCCCTCACGGGCGAAATAGCCGCGCGCCTGCGCGATATACAGCGGCGCGGGCGAAAGCGTATGGAGCATGCCGATCCGCAGCGGGATCGCCGCATGCGCTTCGCCAGCGCGCCCACCCACCGCCGCGCCGGCCGTGATGGCCAGCAACGCGCGCCTGGAAATCCGTGATGATGGCATCCATGCCTCCCCGTCTTTCCCGCACGGATGCCACAATCCGGCGGGCAAGGCCATGGGGGAGAGCGGGCTTCAGGTCACCTGCAATTCGCCGAGATAGGCTTCGCGGATCATCTCGTTCTGCCGCAGCTCCGCGGCCGAGCCGGACAGCACCACCTGCCCGGTTTGCAGCACATAGGCGCGGTGGGCGATGGACAGCGCCATGGCCGCGTTCTGCTCCACCATGAAGATGGTGGTGCCCTGGCGGTTGATTTCCTGGATGATGTCGAACGTCTGCTCCACGAACAGGGGCGAGAGGCCCATCGACGGTTCATCCATGCAGATCAGCTTCGGCCGCGCCATCAGCGCCCGGCCGATCGCCACCATCTGCTGCTCCCCGCCCGACAGGGTGCCGGCGAGCTGGCCGCGCCGTTCCTTCACGCGCGGGAACAGGGTGTAAACGCGCTCCAGGTCCTGGTCGAACTCCGGGCCGCGATGGCGGGTAAAGGCGCCCATCTCCAGGTTTTCGAACACCGTCATGCGCGGGAACAACCGCCGCGCCTCCAGCACCGGCGCGATCCCGCGCTTCACCCGTTCGGTGGTGGAGAGCTTCTCGATCGCTTCGCCGTTGAAGATGATCGTGCCGGTTCGCGGCCGCACCACGCCCATGATCGTCTTCATGGTGGTGGATTTCCCGCAGGCGTTGCCGCCCAGCAGGCAGACGATCTCCCCCTTCTTGATGTCGTAATTGACCGACTTCAGGACGTGAAGATCGCCGTAATAGGTATTGATATCATGAAACTCAAGCAACGGCCGCCCCCCGTCCCAGATAGGCGCGAAGAACTTCCTCGTTGCGCCTTACTTCGTCTGCCTTGCCTTCGGTCAGCTTCTCGCCGTGATCGAGCACCACGACCTTGTCGGCCAGCCGGGTGACCACGTCGAGCTTGTGTTCGATCAGCAGCACCGACAGGCCGAGCGTGTGCAGGCTCTTGATCTGCTCGGCAAGCTCCATCGTCTCGGCCGGGTTCATGCCGGCTGTCGGCTCGTCCAGCAGCAGCAGCTTGGGCCGGGAGGCCAATGCCCGGGAAATCTCCACCCGCCGCCGGTTGGCATAGGACAGGCCGCCGGCCGCTTCGTCGACACGCGGCAGCAGGCGGTTGCCGAACACGGAAATGATCTCCATCACCCATTCCCGTGCCGCGCGTTCCTCCGCCCGGGAACGCGGCAGCGACAGCACCGCCCCGACCGCGCCGGTGTGAAGCTTCGTGTGCTGGCCGACCAGCACGTTCTCCATCACCGAGAGGTTGGGGAACAGGCGGATGTTCTGGAAGGTCCGGGCGATGCCCACTTCCATCACCCGGTGCGGCGGCAGGCCCATGATCTCCTGCCCGGCGAAGCGGATCGACCCGGATTCGGCGTGCGTGAGCCCGGTGATCACATTGAACATGGTGGATTTGCCAGACCCGTTGGGGCCGATGACAGCGACCACCCCGCCTTCGGGCAGGACCAGATCGAGGCTCTTGAGCGCCACCAGCCCGCCGAACCGTACCGTCACGCCGGAGAGTTGGAGCAGCGGCTTCGGTTCGGCCGGAACCGGCCCGCCGATCCCGTTCAGGGAGGCGAAACCGCCGCGCTTCACCTCGGCATGCTGCTGCTCGAACGTGAGCGCGGTCGCCCTCCGCCCGGCCGGGATGATCCCCTGACGGCGGTAGAGCATCATGAACACCAGGATGATGCCGAAGATCAGCTCGGTGGCCTGGGCGAGCTGCACGTTTTGCAGATACACCCATCCGGTCATGTTCCCGAACGCCTGGACCCAGGTCGTGAGCTGCGGCAGGAACCACGATTGCAGCAGGCTGAGGATCGCGGCGCCCAGCGCGACACCCCACACGCTGCCGAGGCCGCCGAGGACCACCATCACCAGGATCATGATCGACACGTTCAGGTTGAACATGTCCGGCGTCGCCGTTTGCAGGCTGGCGACGTAGAAGGTTCCCGTCATGCCGGCGAAGCCCGCGCCGATGGCAAAGGCGAGCAGCTTGAAGCGCATGAGGTTCACGCCCATCGCGCCCGCCGCGACCTCATCGCCCTTGATCGCGAGCCATGCGCGCCCGACCCTGGATTCCCGCAATCGGAAACTGACGAAGATCAGGAACGCAACCAGCCCGAGGCCCACGTAATAATAGGGCAGCGCATCGACACCGAAGCTGTGCCCGAACAGCGTGGGCGCGGCGATGCCGTTCATGCCCGCGGCACCATTGGTCAGCCACGTCCAGTTGCGGAAGACGATCGGCACGATCTCGCCGAAACCGAGCGTGACGATGGCGAGATAGTCGCCCTTCAGCCGCAGGGTGGGCGCGCCGAACGCCACGCCGAATCCGGCGGCGATGATCGCGGAGATCGGCAGCATGAGCCAGAACGAGACGGTGAAATGCACGACGCTGACATCGCCCTGGGCAACCTTCGCAACCAGGCCCAGTGCCGCGAACGGCACCCAGAAGGCCGACCATGGCGGGGTGACCTGATACGACGTGAGAATGCCGTACGCATAGGCGCCGATCGCGAAGAAGGCGGCATAGCCGAGATCGAGCAGGCCGGCGAAGCCGACCACGATGTTGAGGCCCAGTGCCAGCGTGGCATAGGCCGCCGCGTTGGAAAGCGAACTGAGATCCGCGGCATTCGGATCGAGAATCGGGAATACCAGGCCAAGAACGATCAGCAGAACAAGCACGATCTGCCGGTTGCGGACCGTCGAGAGCCGGCTGAACCGGCTGGTGCGAACCGGTGCCGCCGCCCCTGCCACGCTGGTTGCGTCTGACGCCATGCGCGTGATCCTACGACTTGCTGGGTGCGAGCGTTCCGAGCAGCCCAGCCGGACGGAACACCAGAACCAGTACGAGGATGGAGAAGATGATCACGTCGGTCCATTCGACCGCGATGTACTGGCCGCCCAAAGATTCCACGAGACCGATGATGAGCCCGCCGAGCATCGCGCCGGGGATGTTGCCGATCCCGCCCAGCACCGCCGCGGTGAACGCCCGCAGCCCCGCGGTGAACCCGATGATGAAACTGGTGAAGTTGTAATACAGGCCGAAGATCAGCCCGCTCGCCCCGGCGAGCGCGGAGCCGAGGAAGAAGGCCATGATGATGACGCGATCGACATCCACGCCCATCATCCGCGCCGCCTCGGAATCCTGCGAGGTGGCCCGCATCGCCTTGCCGAGCTTCGATTTGGTGACGAAGAAATAGAGCCCGGCCATCAGCACGATCGAGACGATCCAGATCAGGATCTCCTGCAACTGCAGCACCGCGCCGCCGATATGATAGCTGATGTTCGGCAGCGGGTTGGGGAAGTTCTTCGCATCCGCCCCAGGCCCGAGCAGGATGATGTTGAACAGGATGTAGGACACGCCGATGGTGGTGATCATCCCCACCTGCCCGCCCACGTTGCGGATCGGCCGCAGCGTGAACCGCTCGATCGCGATGCCGAGCCCCCCGCTTGCCAGCATGGTCACGGCGAAGGCGACAAGCAGCGCGCCGGCCAGCGGCAATCCGGCCAGCACGACCGACTGGCCGGACAGCCCCATGGCCTGCAACGTCCACATGCCGATGAAGGAACCCACCATGAAGACATTGAAGTGGGCGAAGTTGATCAGTTCAAGAATGCCATAGATCAGCGTGAAGCCCAGCGCCAGGAGGGCATACATGCCCCCCAGGCTGAGTCCGTTGATGATCTGCTGAAGAAAGACGGCGGATGGCGACATCAACGGACTCCTGCTGGCCGATCAGCTCTGCGGCGCGACGCCGACGTAGTGGAACTGATGCGCGATGTCGTTCAGCGGGAATTTCTTGTCCTGCTTCACCTGGAACACGCTGACGGTCCGGTTCGTCATGTCGCCGTACTTGTCGAAAGACACCATGCCTTGCAGCGTCGGCGTCTTGGATACCGCGATCGCATCCCGCACCGCGGCGCGCGTCGGCGTCTTGCCGGCGGCAACGATGCTCTTGATCGCGGCGATGATCACCAGCGCGCCATCGTAGCAGGTGATCGCATAGTCATCCGGCGGCACGCCGAACTTCGACTGGTACAGCTTGACCCAGTTCGCCACCTTCGGATCGTTCACCACATGCGGCGAGGCGATCGTGGCATACCAGCCTTCGGCGGCCGGGAATCCCGCGCCGGTCAGCATCTCGGCGGCATACACGCCGTCGCCGCCGCCTTTGATCATCTTCGGCATGATCTGGTAGGATTGCTTGACCAGCTTCACGCCGGCCCCCATCACGCCGCCGTAATACAAGGCCGGCGCGTTCAGCGCCTTGATCTTGGTGATGCTGGTCGTGTAGTCGGCCGCCTTCGGATCCAGCCGGTCGCGGCCCAGAATCTTCAGCCCCTTGGCGGCTGCCTGCTTCTGGAACGAATCGGCAAGCCCGACGCCATACGCACCGCTGTCGTCAAGGACATACACTTCCTTCACGTTCAGCTTCTCGGCGTAGAAATTCGCCATGTTCGGGCCCTGGAAGGCATCCGTCGTCACCGTCCGGAAATAGATCGGCTTGCCCGACGGGTCGAACTGGGCGGCGAATTTCGGGTTCGTGATGTCCGGGTTGGTCGAGCTCGGCGTGATGATGGCAAGACCACCCTCGCTGAGGATCGGGGCCATCGCCTTGCCCACGCCGCTCATCTGCGGGCCGAGGGCGGCCACGACGTTCGGGTTGGAGACCATGCGCCGGGCGTTGATCGCACCCTGCGCCGGATCGTACCCGCCGGCCGTTGCCGTGCCATCGTCCAGCACGAGCGGCTTCAACGTGTAGCCTTTGATCGCATTCGATTCATTGGCTTGCTGGATCGCCAGCAGGCCGCCGTTGAGAATGCGCTTTGCCGATTCCGCATCGGCCCCGGTCAGGGAGAGATCGATACCGATCTGCAACACCTTCCCCGCCGCTTCCGCGGTACCGATCGAGAACTTGCCAATGGACGCAGCCGCAGCTGCCCCGGCCAGCGCCTTGCCAGCCGAACGTCTCGTAATCATCAGTGAAGCCTCCCAGTCGTTATTCCTGCATTCTTTAGCCGAAAGCAGGAGTTTTGCAAGCAACCTGCAAGCCAGCGCCGAATACGGCCCGCGCGCCCCTTTACACGTTCAGAACTGCTTTCGAAAGAGGCGGCGTTTCGTTGTATGTGCACAAATTATCGGCCGATCTGTTTTGGATCGATCCGTGTTGCAGTGCACCTAAACTGTGCCGCCCGGCTCCATCGGCGGGTCGGTACCGACCGGCAACAGAAAATCGAAGTCGCAGCCAACATCGGCTTGCAACACGCTGCGTTGGTAAAGATTTGCATAGCCCCGGCCCGATCCCGCGGGCGGCGCCGGGCGCTGCCAGCCGGCGCGGCGGCAGGCCAGTTCCGCCTCGCTCACCATCACGTCGATCCTACGCCCCGCCACATCCAGCGTGATCGGATCGCCAGTGCGGAGGAATGCGAGCGGGCCGCCTTCCTGCGCTTCGGGAACGATGTGCAGCACGATGGTGCCGAACGCCGTGCCGCTCATCCGCGCATCCGAGATCCGCACCATGTCCTTCACGCCCTGGCGTGCGAGCTTGCGCGGGATCGGCAGATAGCCGGCCTCCGGCATGCCCGGCGCCCCTTTCGGGCCGGCGTAGCGCAGCACCAGGATATCGTCCGCCGTCACGTCCAGGTCCGGATCGTCGATCCGGTTCGTCAAATCCTCGACACCATCGAACACCACCGCCCGCCCGGTGTGCTGCAACAGATGCGCGGAGGCCGCGGCGTGCTTGATCACCGCTCCGCCCGGGGCGATGTTGCCGCGCAGCACGGCCATTCCGCCGACCGGAAAGATCGGCCGTTCGCGCGGGCGGATCACGTCCTGCCCCGGCACATCCTCGGCCGCCGCCGCGGCATCGGCGAGCGTGCCGCCCGCCATGGTGCGCGCCGACAGATCGACCAGGCCGGCCAGTTCGCGCAGCAGGCGCGGCATGCCCCCCGCGTGATGGAAATGCTCCATGTAATGCGATCCGGTCGGCTTGAGGTCGATCAGCACCGGCACCTCGCGCCCGATCCGGTCGAACGTGTCGAGGTCGATCGCAAGCCCAACCCGGCCCGCGATCGCCGCCAGATGGATCAGTCCGTTGGTCGATCCGCCGATCGCGTGCAGCACCACCTGCGCATTGCGGAACGCCTGCTGTGTGAGCAGCTCCGCCGGGCGCGGGCCGCCCGCTCTCGCCGCCGCCACCGCGGCCGCGCCGCTGTGCTCCGCCGCGCGCAGCCGGTCTGCGTGCGTTGCCGGGATCGCCGCGGTGCCGGGCAGTGCGAAGCCCAGCACTTCGGCGATGCAGGCCATCGTGCTTGCCGTGCCCATCACCATGCAGGTGCCGGCCGTCGGCGCCAGCCGCCCGCTCAACTGCTCGATCTCCGCCGCGTCGATCTCGCCGGCGCGGTGGCGCGCCCAGAACCGGCGGCAATCGGTGCAGGCGCCCAGCACCTCGCCCTTGTGGTGGCCCACCAGCATCGGCCCGGTCAGCAGCATCACCGCGGGCACATCGGCGCTGGCCGCGGCCATCAGCTGCGCCGGCACGGTCTTGTCGCACCCGCCGATCAGCACCACGGCATCCATCGGCTGGGCGCGGATCATCTCCTCGGTGTCCATCGCCATCAGGTTGCGCAGGAACATGCTGGTGGGGTGGGCGAAGGATTCGTGGATCGAGATGGTGGGGAAGGCCATCGGCAGCCCGCCGGCCAGCATCACCCCGCGCCGCACCGCCTCGATCAACTGCGGCACATTGCCGTGGCAGGCGTTGAAATCGCTGCCGGTCGCGGTGATGCCCACGATCGGCCGGTCCAGCGCATCATCGGAATAGCCCATCGCCTTGATGAAAGCCTTGCGCAGGAACAGGGAGAATCCCGGATCGCCGTAGCTGGTCAGTCCCTTGCGCAAACCGCTGGTCATGCCGCCGTTTCCCCTCGTCGCCATTGTCTTGTCGCCGTTGCCTTGCCGCCATCCTGGCACCCCCTATAGTTCCCGCCAACCACGGAGGAAGCGCCATGCTGCGCGCGCAGCCGGGCCAGGCGGTGCTGGTCACCGGCGCATCATCGGGTCTCGGCCGGCATTTCGCGATCGTGCTGGCGCGCGCCGGATACGCGGTGGCGGCCGCGGCCCGGCGCCCCGGCGAACTTGCGCAGGTGGTGGCGGAGATCGAGGCAGCCGGTGGTGCTGCCCATGCGGTGGCGATGGACGTGACCGATCTCGCCTCCGTCCGCCAGGGCTTGTCCGCGGCGCAGGCGCGGTTCGGGCCGCTCCACGGCCTCGTGAACAATGCCGGCATCACCGGCACCGCGCCGCTGCTCGAACAGCCGGCGGAGGCGTGGGATGCGATCCTGCAAACCAATCTGCGCGGGGCCTGGGCGGTTGCCACGGAAACGGCGCGGGGCATGGTTGCCGCGGGCCGCGGCGGGGCGATCGTGAACGTCGCCTCCATCCTCGGCCTGCGGCAGGCAAACCAGGTCTCCGCCTATGCCACGTCGAAGGCGGCGCTGATCCAGCTCACGAAGCAGATGGCGCTGGAATGGGCGCGCCACGGCATCCGCGTGAACGCCCTCGCGCCGGGCTATATCGAGACGCCCCTGAACGCGGCGTTCTTCGCCTCCGCCGCCGGGCAGGCGATGCTCCGCCGCATCCCCGCCCGCCGCCTCGGCCGGCCCGAGGATCTCGACGCGCCGCTGCTGCTGCTGCTCGCCACCGCCGGAAGCTACATGAGCGGATCGGTGCTGGTGGTCGATGGCGGCCATCTCACCGCCTCGCTGTAGGAAATTTTCGGATGGATTTCACTCTGCCCGCCCATGCCGCCACGTTCCGCGACCGTATCGCCGCATTCGTCAGCGCACATGTCCTGCCGGTTGAAGCCGATCGCGCGAACTGGGACGGGCACGGCAACATCGCGCCGGAGCCGCTGCACGCCTTGCAGGCCCGCGCCCGCGCCGAGGGGTTGTGGAACCTGCAACTGCCCGAGGCGGACGGCGGCCAGGGACTGGGCTTCGTCGGCATGGCGGCGTGCTACGAGGCGATGAACCGCTCGCTGTTCGGCCCGGTGGTTTTCAACGCCGCAGCACCGGATGACGGCAACATGATGCTGCTCGCCAAGGTCGCAACGCCAGCCCAGAAGGAACGCTGGCTTGCCCCCATCGCCGCCGGCGCCGCGCGCTCCGCCTTCGCGATGACCGAGCCGATGCCGGGCGCGGGGTCAGACCCCGCGGCGATGCGCACCACGGCTACGCGCAACGGCGACAGCTGGGTGATCGAGGGCCGCAAATGGTTCATCACCGGGGCGGAGGTCGCGCAGCATTTCATCGTGATGGCCCGCACCTCGGACGATCCGCGCCGCGGCCTCACCGCATTCCTGTTCGACCGGGCGGATCCGGGCTGGCGCATCCTCCGCCGCATCCCGATCATGGGCCCGGAGGAGCACGGCGGGCATTGCGAACTTGCCTTCGAGGGGCTCGTGATTCCCGATTCGAACCGGCTGATGGAGGTGGGGGACGGGCTGCGCGTGACGCAGATCCGCCTGAATCCGGCGCGGCTGACGCATTGCATGCGCTGGCTCGGCCTCGCCCGGCGCGCGCTCGAAATCGCCGAACCCTATGTGCGGGAACGCAGAAGCTTCGGCACCACGCTCGCCGAACACGAAGGCGTGCAATGGATGCTGAGCGAGGCCGCCATGGCGATCGAGATCGGTCGGTTGCTGACGATGAAGGCCGCCTGGCTGCTCGATACCGGCGTGGACGCGCGCAGCGCCGTCTCCATGGCGAAGATCGCGGTGGCGGACACGCTGCACAAGGCCGCCGATACCGCCATCCAGCTTTGCGGCGCGCGCGGCTATTCGCAGGACACGCCCCTTGAATGGATCTATCGCTACGCGCGGCAGGCGCGCCTTGTCGATGGCGCCTCGGAAATCCACAAGATGGTTCTCTCCCGCGCCCTGCTGAAACAGGGAGAGGATTTCTGGCGCTGGCCCACCGCCGGCAGCGCGGCATGACAGAGGCCGAACGCGCCCGCCTTTCCGGCTGGCTTGCCACGCTGTACGGCCCCGGCACGACCGTCGCCGATCTCTCGCGGCTCTCGGGCGGGGCGATCCAGGAGAACTGGGCGCTCGCGCTCAACCATCCTGACGGCCGCGTCGAGCATCTCGTCCTGCGCCGCGATGCGGGCGCCCAAGTCGCCGCGAGCCACGGCCGGGACGCCGAATTCCGCCTGCTGCGCGCCGCCTTCTCCGCCGGGGTGAAGGTGGCCGAGCCGCTGCACCTCTGCACCGATTCCGCCGTGCTCGGCGGCCCATTCTTCCTCATGCGCCGGCTGGGCGGCATCGCCGATCCCCGCCGCCTCGTGCGCGACGACGCGGCGACCCCCGATCGGGAGGCCCTGGGCCATGCCCTCGGCGCGGAACTCGCCCGCATCCATGCCATCCGCCCGCCGCGGCCGGACCTCGGCTTCCTGCCGCCCCCCAGCCACCCGCCTCTCGCCGCCCGCCTCGCGCTGCTGCGTGCCTATCTGGACGATCTGCCGCATCCGCAGCCGGCGCTGGAATGGGCCTTGCGCTGGCTCACCTGCCACGCCCCCGAGCCGCACGGGCCGGTGCTGATCCATGGCGACTACCGCACCGGCAACATCATGATCGATTCAGGCCGGATTTCCGGCGTGCTGGACTGGGAATTCGCGGCCTGGGGCGATCCGATGGAGGATATCGGCTGGTTCTGCGCACGCTGCTGGCGCTTCGGGGCGGATGCGCGGGAGGCAGGCGGCCTGGCCTCCCGCGTCGCCTTCCTGCGCGGCTACGAATCAGTCGCTGGCTGGGCGGTGGCGGAGGCGGCACTGCCCTACTGGCAGATCATGGCCACCGCCCGCTGGGCCATCATCGCCCTGCAACAGGGCACCCGCCACGCGACGGAAGCCATGCCCACGCTGGAACCCGCGCTCACGGGCCGGCTTGCCCCGCAACTGGTCCATGAAACGCTGCACCTGATCGAGGCCGCTCCTCATGCATGACGGTCCCTCCGGCGACGTGCTGCTCGGCATCGCCCGGCAGGCCCTGCTCACGGAAATCCTGCCGCTGCTCGGCCCCGCCCATCGCTACACGGGGTTGATGATCGCCAACGCCATGGCCATCGCCGCCCGGGAAATGGCCGCCGACACCGAGGCGGCGGCTGCCGCGGAGCGCCGGCTTGTCGAAGCCGCATACGCAGCGCTTCCCGCACCACCGCCGGCGGAAGACCGCAACCGCGCGCTCGCCGCCGATATTCGCGCCGGCCGCTTCGACAGCGCCGCCCACGCCGAACTCGCCGCCCTGTTCCGCCACCAGATCGCCGTGCGCCTTTCGTTGAGCAATCCGAAATACCCGGCCTGATCGGATCAGGCCGCCGCTGCGATCGCCCGCCCGCCGGAAAGCCGCCAGATCCGGTCGAGCCTCTCCACCCCGGTCAGCCGGTGCGCGATGAGAATGACGGTGCGCCCGCTCGCCACGTCGTTCAGCGTGGCGAGGAACGCCTGTTCGGTCTCGGCATCCAGCCCCGCGCACGGTTCGTCGAGGATCAATACCGGCGCGCGGCTGAGCAGCGTGCGCGCGAGCGCGAGCCGCCGCCCCTGCCCGCCCGAGAAGCGCAGCCCTCCCTCGCCCAGCCACGCGTCGAGCCCGTCCGGCAGCGCGCGCACGGCATCGCCGATCTGCGCGGCATCCAGCGCCCCCCACAGATCGGCCTCGTCCGCATCCGGCCGGCCGAGCAGCAGGTTCGCGCGGATCGTGTCGTCGAACAGATGCGTCGCCTGCGACAGCCAGGCGATGCGGCCGCGCACGTCATCCGCCGCAAGCCCGGCCAGATCCGCACCCCCCAGCGTCACCCGCCCGCCCTGCGGCGCGACCACCTTCAGC
>DATKQI010000342.1:0-3966 GCA_035532755.1 Acetobacteraceae bacterium | reverse complement strand
TGTCGCCGAGATAACGGCGGTGAGCTTCGCCACCTTTTTGTTGGCCCCAGGATCGACCCCCGAGGCCAACAACTTCTTGGCCTCGTCACGCAGCCGGCGGGCCTCTGCGAGGGTTACAGACGGATAGGCGCCGTGCGAGAGCTTCTTCTGCTTCCCGCTGAATCGATACGCTTGGTTCCAGAGCCGCGCACCGCTCGGTTTTACAAGGAGATAGAGCCCGCCGCCATCGGACATCTTGTATTCGGTCACCCGCCCCTTGGCGCCGCGGCACGCCGTATCCGACAAGGCCATGAATACCTCCTGCTGTTGGCCTCGGCGCAGCAGACATCAGGCCGAGGCCAACATCAAGGCCAACAAATCCATGGGATGCGGCGATACGTGACGCCGCCGGCTGAGACGGAGGAGGGCCTCAAAGCCCATAAAATCGCATATAATCCAACGCTATACGGGATATCCTGCGACGTTCTGCGATGCGGAGGGAGAAGGGTAATGGTGCCCAGGGGCGGAATCGAACCACCGACACTGCGATTTTCAGTCGCATGCTCTACCAACTGAGCTACCTGGGCCCCGCGGGATCGCCGCGACAACGAGGCGATTAGCGCATGCGATCGGCGCGATCAAGCGGCCCGATCAAACAGTTGGTTCGGCGTCGGGGTCGTCTTCATCGGCGCCGATCGGCTCGGCCGGAATGCGATAGCTGCCGGTGAACCAGCGGCCGAGGTCGATGTCGGCACAGCGCGTGGAGCAGAACGGGCGATGCGGCGCCCGCGCGGGCTTGCCGCAGATCGGGCAGGCGGGGGTGTCAGCCATCTCGCCCGGCATTTTCCACCTGCCAGGCGGTGCCTGGCAAGCCCGGGTCGGCGCGCAGGACAGGCGGGCGGCCACATCGCCGGATGAAGTCGGCCAGGGCAGCGCCATCCTGCTGTAGTGCGGCAACAACCGGCGGGGCAGTGCGCAGGGCAAGCCGGGTGGCCGGGTCAGCGGCGGAATGGGCCGCCAGCGCGCACAGCCCGGCAAGCCCCGCGGCGTGCGGGCCGGCGAGCAGTTCGTGCAGCGGCGGATGGATGCGCGGGCGCAGGATTTCCGCGAGTCCCAGCGCGGAAAAGCCGAGGAAACGCGGCGCCAGCGGATCGCCCGCCAGGGCGGCAACGAAATCGGGCGCCAACGCCGCCCGCTTGCGGATGGACAGGCCGGCCAGATCCACCACGATCGCGCCACCCAGGTTGCGCAGCCGGATCTGGCGGGCCACGGCGGGCAGGATCGCCCGGTTCAGCGCCGCCTGGGCGCGGGGTTTGCCGTCGCGCGCGGCGGTCGCAGCCCCGGCGTCGATATCGATCGCGGTCAGCGCCGGGGTGGGCGACACGGTCATCCGCGCTCCGTGCGGCAGCGCAGCCTCCGGGGTGGCAAGGGCGGCAACCGCGTCGGCGATCGGCTCGCTCCATGCCGGTGCCCGCACCGACAGCCGTGCACCAAGCGCGGGGCGAAGGGCCGCCGCCAGCGCGTCGTCGTCGGTCACGATCGGCGCATCGCCGTAATGCGCGGCCAGCCGTTCCACTGCGCCCGGCCCGCGGCGCACCAACCGTGCCTTGCCGGCACCGGCCATCTCCTGCTCGGCCGGGGAGAGCCGCGCGGTCAGCCGCGCGCCCTTCCCGCCCGCCGGCCCGCGGCTGACGCGCACGGCCAGCATCGCCCCTTCTGCAAGCCCAGCTGCGCCCTCGCTGTCCGGCAGGAAACCCTCCTCGCCGCCCGATCCGTCCAGGGCCACGAAGGCGCCCGCCATCGCCGGGACGATGGCGGTGATGCGGCCGCGATGCAGGTCGCCGACGCCATCCGGCCGGCCGGGCCGCCAGATCGCGTAGTCGAGCAGATCGTCACCGTCCGCCACCGCCACGCGCACCTCACCCGGGCTCGCGGCGACCAGGATGCGCGGGCTCACGGCACGGGGTAGCCGGCGCCGCGCAGCAACTGTGCGGTTTCGAACAGCGGCAGGCCGACCACGTTGGAATAGCTGCCGGAGAGGAACCGCACGAACCCTTCCGCCCGTCCCTGGATCGCGTAGCCGCCGGCCTTGCCCAGCCACTCGCCGCTCGCGGCATAGGCGTCGATCTGCGCGCCGGTGAGGCGAGCGAAGGTGACAATGCTGGTCACCACCCGTTCGGTCCGCTTCCCGTCCGGCCGGGCCAGCACCACCGCGGTGATCACCCGATGGCGGCGGCCGGAGAGCAGGGCGAGGCAGGCGCGGGCCTGCGCCTCGGTTTCGGCTTTTGGCAGCACGCGCTGCCCGGCGGCCACCACCGTGTCCGCGGCCAGCACCAGCCCGTCGGGACACGTTTCCGCCTTGGCATGGGCAAGGCGCAGCGCCAGCAGCCGCGGCGCCTCCGCGCGCAGGGGCGTCTCGTCGATGGCGGGAGCGATGATCCGGTCTGGAACCACGCCGATCCGGGCAAGCAGGTCACGCCGCCGCGGGCTGGCGGAAGCCAGGATCAGCATGGGCGCGCTACTTGAACCGGAAGGTGATCCGGCCCTTGGTGAGATCGTAGGGAGTCATCTCGACATTGACCCGGTCGCCGGCCAGCACGCGGATGCGGTTCTTGCGCATCTTGCCGCTGGTGTGCGCCAGAATGATGTGTTCGTTGTCGAGTTTCACACGGAACATGGCGTTGGGAAGCAGTTCCAGCACCGATCCGCTGAACTCGATCATGTCTTCTTTCGACATTCTCTTCCGTTCAACTTTCTGATTTCGGACGCATAAATGATGTTTCGGCCCGGCAGGTCAAGCCAAGGCGGGCGGCGCACTGCCCTGCGTGGCGCCTTGGCCCAGCCGCAGCGCGATGCTGCGGGCATGCGCGTGCAGCCCCTCGGCCTCCGCCAGCGCGATTGCGGCCGGCCCGACCGCGCCGAGCGCGGCGGCGTCCGCGGCCACCCAGGTGGTGCGCTTGAGGAAGTCGAACACCGACAGGCCGGAGGCGAAACGCGCGGTGCGACCGGTCGGCAGAACGTGATTGGGCCCGGCCACGTAGTCGCCCACGGCCTCGGGGCAGAAGGCGCCGAGGAACGCGGCCCCGGCATGGCGGATGCGGGCGAACAGGGCTTCGGGCTCCGCCACCATGATCTCCAGATGCTCGGGGGCAAGCCGGTTGGTCAGCGCCACCGCCTCGTCCCAGTTCCGCACCAGGATCACCGCGCCGTGGTCGGCCCAGCTTGCCCCGGCGATCGCCGCGCGCGGCAGGGTGGGCAATTCCGCCGCCACAGCGGCCGTCACGGCGTCGGCGAAGGCGGCATCGTCGGTGATCAATATGGCCTGCGCGGCTTCGTCATGCTCGGCCTGCGCCAGCAGATCGACCGCCACGCGGCGCGGGTCGTTCGCGGCATCGGCCAGCACCACCACTTCCGACGGGCCGGCGATGGAATCGATCCCCACACGGCCGAACACCTGCCGCTTCGCCTCCGCCACATAGGCGTTGCCGGGGCCGACGATGCGATCGACCGGCGCGATGGTAGCGGTACCATAGGCGAGCGCCGCCACTGCCTGCGCCCCCCCCACGCGATAGATCTCGGACACGCCGGCACGCTGCGCGGCGGCGAGCACCAGCGGGTTCAGCACCCCATCCGGCGCCGGCACGCACATCGCGATGCGCCCAACCCCGGCCACACGCGCCGGCAGCGCGTTCATCAGCACCGAGGAGGGATAGGCCGCCTTGCCGCCCGGCACGTATAGTCCCACCGCATCCAGCGCGCCCCACCGCATCCCGAGCGTGAGGCCGGCGGCATCGGTCATCCGCAGGTCGGCCGGAAGCTGGGCGCGATGGAACGCCTCGATCCGGGTGGCGGCGAGATCGAGGGCAGCCAGCAGTTCGGCCGGGATGGCGGCGGCCGCGGCGGCGATCTCGGCGGCCGGCACGGCGATGGTGGCGGGCGTGAGGGCAAGCCGGTCGAACCGGGCAGTGTACTCGCACAAGGCGGCAT
>DATKQI010000341.1:0-5986 GCA_035532755.1 Acetobacteraceae bacterium | reverse complement strand
CTTCTCTGGATCCTCCACGATCGACGCCCAGGCCGCCACCGGCTCCAGTTCCGTCCGCGCCGCGCGCCACAATTCCAGCAGGCGGCGGCGGATCAGCGGGTACTTCAGGCGGTTGGCGCTGTAGAGGTACCAGGAATAGCTGGCCCCGCGCGAGCATCCCCGTGGCTCATGGTTCGGCAGGTCGGGCCGGGTGCGCGGATAATCGGTCTGCTGCGTCTCCCAGGTGACGATGCCGCCCTTCACGTAGATCTTCCACGAGCAGGAGCCGGTGCAGTTCACCCCGTGGGTGGAACGCACGATCTTGTCGTGCTGCCAGCGTCCGCGATACGCCTCCTCCCAGGCGCGGTCCTCGTCGGTTACCGCGCCGTGGCCGTCCGAGAACGGTTCGACGGTGCGGCGGAAGAAATTCAGGCGGTCGAGAAAATGGCTCATGATACGGTCCCGGATCGATCAAGCGGCGGCGCGGCGGTGCGAGAGGCCGACGAAGCCGCCGGCGACGATGATCGCGGCGACCCCCAGCACGACGTAGACGAAGAAGCCGCCGGCATAGCCGCGTGCGCCCAGCGCCGCGGCAAACAGCCCGAGCAGCGGCGGGATGACGAACCCGCCGAGCGCGCCCAATCCGCCCACCAGGCCCGAGGCGCCGCCCACCGCGTTCGGCACGTATTTCGGCACCATCTTGAACACCGCGGCGTTGCCGAATCCCATCCCGACCGCGATCAGCAGTTCGCCCGCCAGGTTGATGTCGAAGCGCGTCACGGCGGTCAGCGCCGCGGCGCCGAGCACCACCAGGACGAAGCTGAAGACCGCAAAACGCTCGCCGCCGAAGCGTTCCGACAACGATCCACCGGCCACCCGGGCCAGGGCAGCGAGCACCGCGAATCCGATGCCGCCCAGCGCCCCGGCCGCCTTGGGGCTGAACCCGTGCAGATTGACCCAGTAGATCGGGAACCAAGCGGTGAGCGCGAGGAAGCCGCCGAAGGAAACAAAATAGAGGAACACGAGGCCCCAAGTGGGCGGCTCATCGGCCGCCGCGATCAGCGCGCCCCAGACGGAGCCTTGGGGCATCAGCTCCTCGCCTGCTTCCGCGGCCAGCGCCTGGGCGCGTTCCGCGCTCTCGCCGCGCGCGCGCAGCTGGAAATAGGGCGCATCCAGCGCCAGCCAACCATAGATGCCGGTGCCGATCAGCAGGAAGGCGAGCCAGGCCAGGTAGGACCCCGCCAGCCCCAGCGCGGCGATCGCGAACGGCAGGGCCAGGGTGAACAGACCCGGGGCCAGATTGCCGACGCCGCCATAGACGCCGAGCGCGGTGCCCTGGCGGCCGCGGGGGAACCAATAGGAAACCTGCGGGATACCAACCGAGAAACTGGCCACGCCGCAGCCGCTCATGAAGCCGAACAGGATCACCAACGGATAGATCGCCGGCCCCGCACTGGGCGCGGTGACCAGGATGAAAACCAGCCCCCACATCCCCACGATCGACATGCCGAACAAGGTCAGCATCGGCAGCCGCCCTCCGGATTTGTCGACCCAGGCGCCGAACGGGATGCGCAGCAGGGATCCGGTGAGTTGCGGCGCCGCCACCAACAGCCCGACCAGTGCCGGGGAAAGATTCATGGACAGCTGGAACGCGTGCGCCGCCGGCCCGTACAGCGCCACTGCGGCAAAGCCGATGAAGAAGCCCCACGTGCCCATCGCCAGCCCCTGCCGGGGCGACCCGCGCAACCCGAGGCGCGCGACGGGGTTCGGCTTCGTGGCCAGGCTCTGGTCCATCGCGACCTCCTTGTTGATGCCGCCGCACTGGGCGGCGGCCATGCGCCGAGGGAAAAACGACGGATCGCCGCGAGGAGCGTTGATGTGGATCAAGCCAGAGGTCGGAAACGAAAGTTTCCTTTTGGAAATTCTATGCGCCAGGCACCGACTTTCGAGTGCTCGGGACTGCGGAACCTGCTCGATCGGTTTTCCGCGCAATGACCGAAACCGACCTGATCGGCATCGACCTTGCCGCGATGCCGATGCTGCGCGGTCTGCCCGATGTGGTGTTGGCCGCGCTCGCCGCGCTCGCCGAGCCGCTGGAGGTGTCGGCGGGCACGGTGCTGTGCCGTGAGGGCGACGCGCCAGAGGCGCTGCATCTGTTGCTGTCCGGACAGGTGAGCCTCTTGGCTCGTGCCGCCGACGGCTCGACCGCGGTCGTGGAGGTGGTGCGCCCGGGCGGGCGGTTCATCCTGGCCGCGGTGCTGACCGGGCGGGCCTATCTGATGACCGCGCAGGCAGCCGCGCCGGCGCGGCTGCTGCGGCTGCCGGCGGCGGAGTTGCACACGCTGGCCGGCGCCCGCCCGGCGCTGGGCATGGCGCTGGCGCGCGCGGTCGCGGGAGATTTTCGGGCGATGGTGCTGCAGGTGCGCGACCTGAAACTGCGCTCGCTGCCGCAGCGGCTGGCCTATTATCTTCTGCAGCTCGCGCCCGCGGAGACGATGCCACCGGTTGCGGTACGCCTGCCCTTTGACAAGGCGCTGTTGGCCGCGCGGCTCGGCTGCCGGCCGGCCAATCTGTCGCGCGCCTTCGCCGCGTTGCGCGCGCTGGGGGTGGAGACGCATGGCGCGCGCGTCGTGCTGCACGATCCGGCGCGCCTGCAGGACTTCGCGGCGCCCGACCTGGCGACGGACGCTGACGCGGTCGGAGCGCCGGGTGATCAGTGATCACGAGCTCCCGCGGTCCGGCGGGGACCACACCGCAGCGCATTGGTCCGCCGCGTCGGCGCCGAGCTCGCCGCCGAGTAACCAGCCGACGCTGACGGCGGCGATCGGCTTGCCGGCGCCGTACATTGCGAATTGCCCGGCGCGCCGCTGAGTCCGTGCTCGGTGAGCGCGCCATGCGTAGTCTTGACGATGTCGCGCCGTTCACCGAGATCGCGCAACGTATGTTCCATTCCCGGATCTCGGCACCAGTGCGTGGTGGCAATCGCGTCGGCCAAGCCGCACCGGCCCGGCGTTGCGGCCGAACAACGCGGTGCCGCCGATCGGCATCGGAGTGTCTGCCGGTCGTCGGAGCGCAGAGGCCAATCATGCCATCGACCGCGTCACCGGCCTCACGCAACAGCGCGCGGTCGATCCCCGGTCAGCCGTTCCTGGTCGATCTCGCGCGGGAGCTTGGCCTATCGCTCCATCGTGCTCTCCGGGCCGAGCTCGATGGTGACGAGATCCGAGGCGCGCTCGCGGATGCCGTGGGCGAGATAGGCCCCGGCGATCACCAGGTTCTCGCCGGCCTCATCGACACCGCGGATGACGATGCGCGTATGCGGGTGACCGGTGTTGAAGTGATCGACCGCCACCCAGTCCCGCGTCGTCGCCAGGTCATGTTCGACCTGCCGCATCAGGTCGCGGGTGAAGACGCAAAGGTCGGACAGCGCGGCGCCGTCCTCCGCGGCCACGATGAGGCGGAACTGACGCGGGTCGCCCTCCAAGCGGTCGAGAAAGGCGCGGCCATCGGCTCGATCCGCCGTCGCCGAGTAGAGCGTGCCGGGGGAACCGTCGCGGGTGACACCGTCGCGCTGGAGGTAGCGCAGATGCAGGGCGGCGGCGCGGCTGCCCGCGCGCATCGGAACGTAGCGCCCCTTGACGACGGCGCGGCGTGCGCCCGGCCGCGCCTGCGACCAGCCCCGTAGTGAGGCTGCTCGCCCGCGCGCGAAGGCCGCGCCCCTGCCACGCCTGGTCGGCAGGTCGGCGAGATGCCGTGGGTCGGGCGGGGGTGGCCCGCCGGTCACCCGGGCCAGCGCACCCGCCCGCGAGATCGCGCGCTTGATCCGCGTCGCCGCTGGCACCCGCCGATGCTCCCGGGTGCCTGTGCGACCGAGGCGGGGACGAAGGCGCGGGTCATCGTCGGGGCGAGCCATGCTCCGAGACTGACGGTAAACCGAAAGCGTGCGAGGGAGCCTTGGTGGCACTGCGAAAATGCGCAGATGAAAGCGGACGTGGCACGCGGTTGCCGTGCCTCATCACGAGACGTTGGCACGGTGACCGCAGTCGATAACCCAATGTGCAGACCATGAAATCGCGGCCGATCGGAACAGACGGTGACGCAGGCCTTTATCTTGCCCTCACTTCTGATCCCGACTTTCTGCGCCTGATGGGGATCCTTCTCGAAGTGCAGATCAATAGAAATCACCGCCATAGACACGACTGAGGGCGATCTCCTGCGACGCACGACGAATGGGAGATAGACCAACGCGCCTTCGCCGATTGTCCGCACAATCGGGTGCAGATTTGGTGCGGCCAACGCTCCGTTCGAAGGTCAAACCGTAGCGTCCGTGGCGACCGAGAACGACGCTTCCAGCAGACCGTCAGCAGCGTTCCGGGCTCACTGGACGGCGACAAACTTCGCGCCAATCCCGCGCCCATCGAGGGCATATCCGGAGCCGGATCGCGTCTCAAGTCTGGGCGCAGTCGGATCGTCCGGCAGCTCCGTCAGTGCAGGCATCGGTGCCATGCTCGGCCTCATGATCTGCATGAACCGCGCAGGCCGAAGGGGCCACGGGATGCGCGACAACGGCCGCGAAGAGACCGGCGCCGACGGGGTCGCTCAGGCCCCGGAACGTCGATTCAGAAGCAGACTTCGTGCGCAATTCTGGCGCCCGCACGGCCACCTGCCGCGCGCCCGACGTGCCGCCAATCTGCGGCGCGAGCGCGCCGAGATGGCGCTGCGTTTCGACCGCCAGCAGGTGTCCGATGTGCAGCGCAGCGTATGTCTGCGGCATCAGCTGCATGGCGATCACCGCGTCGTCTGGCGTGCAGATCGGAGGCCGGCCGAACGCGCTCGACCGCTACTTTCCGCGCGAGGCCACCGATCGGGCGCAACGCTGCCAGCGTGCTCGCTTCGGTCAAGGATAAAGCGCGCCAGGACGCGCCGGCTGCGCCGCCCTTGACCTCCGCTGTGCGCGCCGGCGGTGCGGTAACCGGCCGGGACGGCAGGATGGCCGTCCCTGGGCCGAACAACAGGATGGCGGAGAAAATTGCCCAGCACGGTCATCGGGTCCGCCGCCGGGAAGCCAGGGCGGCGTGACGCGGCCGATGACGGTGCGGATCGGCTTCGGCTCGCGATACCGCCCGTCGAGCGCGGTCGGCACGCTCAGGATCAGCACGAAAATCTCGCCGTTCGGGGCCTGTCGCTGCTACTCCCTGCGGCCAATCTGTGTCCGAGTCCGTCCATCGGCAGGGCGTGAGCGACGAGCCGGCCATGCGGTCGCGCTCGCAGATGGTCTGTCCGGCGATGGCGGCGACGCGCTTCAGCAGCGGCACGCTGTGCGGCAGATTGCCGCGCCGGGCGAACAGCTGGGCGTTGCGCCGGTCGGGCCAGAACAGCACGCAATCGCCGACGCGGAGGTGCTTCCGGGTTGCGCCCGACAGCACGCGCCAGAGACCGACCGGCGTGCTGGCCGTGGCGTTCCAGACCACCAACGGCCGAGCCTGCACCGCGGAGGCGGCGAGCAGAAGCAGGCCCGCGAGCATGGCGCGGAGCATGGCGTGCCGTCGCCGCGATTGCTCCGTCAGGGCACCAAGACGACGCGCCGCAGTAGCCAGGCGCGATGCTGATCGGGGTCGTAGGGCCACGGTTGCTCACCACAGAGCAAGGCGGTTGTGGACGTGCTGTCAGTCGGTCGGCGCGACCTCCGCGGCCTCGACGTCGGCCGGGCCGACCGCATCGATCAGCGCGCGCAAATCCCTGCACCAGCACCCAACCCGCCTCGCAGGCGCACAGGATATCGACGCGCGAGACGACGGTCCCGAAGCCGTTTCCCTGCCAGCGGATCAACGCGAACACCGCGCCGGTGGCGAAGAAGACGAGGCACCGACGGCGATCGAGAATGCGCTCACCGGCATCACGGGCGACGCGCAGCCGGAGTTCAAGTTGATCCCGATAGAAGCACCTACCGGACGCTGGTCAGAGGCCCCTGCGCGATCACTGCTGGCCTTCCAGGCCATCCCGGTGT
>DATKQI010000340.1:0-4014 GCA_035532755.1 Acetobacteraceae bacterium | reverse complement strand
GATATCGAGCATGGATCGGTGATGGCCGGGCAGTCGGTCGGCATGGTGACCGCAGAGCAGACCACGGCGGACATCATCGCCGAGCTGGTGGCGCAGGCAACCGCCGCGCTGGCCGCACGTGATTCCGCCCCGACCACCGCCATCTGAATCCCCGGCTTCCACCCCCCGCCGGCTGTTCGCCCGGCTGCGGGACACCATGGCGCGCGGTTCCGCCCCGCTGGGCGAGGTCGTGGAGCTGGTCGCCGCCGAGATGGTCAGCGAGGTGTGCTCGATCTACGTGGTGCGCCCCGGCGACCTGCTGGAACTGGCCGCCACCCACGGGCTACGTGCCGCCGCCGTAGGGCACACCCGGCTGCGCGTCGGCGAGGGTATCGTCGGCCTGGTCGCCGCCACCGGCACTGCCCTGAACCTGCCGGACGCGCAGAATCACCCCGCCTTCGCCTATCGCGGGGAAACCGGGGAAGACCTCTATGCCTCCCTGCTCGCGGTGCCGATGCGCCGTGCGGGGGAAACGCTCGGCGTGCTCGCCGTGCAGAACCGCGCGCCCCGCCGCTTCACCGGGATCGAGGTCGAGGTGATGGAGACGGTGGCGATGCTGCTGGCCGAAACCCTGGCGGCCTCCGGCGGCATCGCCGCGCCGGAAGAAGGGGCGGCCGGCGCGCTGACCCGCCGCTTCGATGCGGCGGTCCTCGCCGGCGGCCTCACCATGGGCCCAGTCGTCCGCCGCGGCAGCGCGCCCGCCTCCCGCCGCCTGCTCACCGATGACCCGGCGGGCGAGTTGCAGCGCCTCGCGGCCGCCACGGCCACGATGCAGCGCGGCATCGACGAATTGATCGCCGACCGCCTGCCCGCGGTCGCGGCGGAGGCCGCGGCCTCGCGCGAGGTCCTCGAAGCGTACCGCCTGGTGGCCGCCGATGCCGGCTGGCTGAAGCGGGTGACCGTGGCGATCCGCACCGGCCTGACCGCGGAAGCCGCCGTGCTGCGCGTGGCCGGAGAGCTGCGCGAGAGCATGCGCCGCATCACCGATCCCTATCTGCGTGAACGGCTCGCCGATGTGGAGGATCTGGTGGGGCGGCTGCTGACCGCACTGGAAGGCAAGGCGCCGCCCCCGCCGGTCGCGCCCGGTTCCATCCTGCTCGCCCGCCGCCTCGGCCCGGCCGAACTGCTGGACTGGCACGCCCGCGGCATCGCCGGCGTGGTGATCGAGGAAGCAAGCCCCGCCGGCCACGCCGCCATCCTGGCCCGCGCACTCGGCCTGCCCGCGCTGTCCGGCACGCGCGGCGTGGTCGAAAGCGCCGCCGACGGCGACGATGCGGTGCTGGACGGCGAGGCGGGCCATCTGATCCTGCGGCCGGAAACCGATGTCAGCGAGGCATATGCGAAGGCGATGGCCGCGCGCACGGCCCGGCAGGCCGCCCTTGCGCCGCTGCGCACGGCACCGGCGACGAGCGCGGACGGCACCCGTATCCAGTTGATGCTGAACGTGGGCCTCGCGATCGAACTGGACCAGATGGAGGCGACCGGGGCGGACGGGATCGGGCTCTACCGCACCGAGATCGGCGTGCTCGCGAAGGGCGCGATCGCCGACATCGCCGAGCAGGCGGCATCCTATGCGCGGGTGCTGGATGCCGTCGGCGCGCGCCCGGTGCTGTTCCGCACGCTCGACCTCGGCGGCGACAAGCTGCTGCCGGGCGACCGGGCGGAACCGGGGGAGAACCCGGCGATGGGCTGGCGTTCCCTGCGGATCGGACTCGATCGGCCCGCCGTGCTGCGCCGGCAGTTGCGCGCGCTGCTGATGGCAGCCGACGGACGGCCGCTGTCCGTCATGTTCCCGATGGTGGCGACGGTGGCGGAGTTCCGCGCGGCCCGCGGCCTGCTGGAAGCCGAGGCTGCCAAGGCCGCCCGGCCGCCGGAGCGGCTTGCGATCGGCACGATGCTGGAGATCCCCGCCCTGCTGTGGCAGTTGCCGTCCCTGTTGGCGGAGGCGGATTTCGTCTCGGTCGGCTCGAACGACCTGATGCAGTTCCTGTTTGCCGCCGATCGCGGATCGAAGCTGCTCGCCGGCCGCTACGATCCGCTCTCGCCCCCGGTGCTCGACATGCTGGACTCCCTGCTGGAACATGCGCGGGCTGCGTCGGTGCCGGTGTCGGTATGCGGGGAGATCGCCTCCCGTCCGCTGGAAGCGCTCGTGTTGGCGGCGATGGGCTTCACCACGCTGTCGATGCCGGCCATGTCCATCCTGCCGATGAAGGCGCTGCTGGCCGCGGCCGATCTGGCCGCCTTCAGGCCGGTGCTCGCCGCCATCCGTCGCGGCAGCGGCGCCGCCGCCAGCCTGCGCGAACCCCTCGCCGCCTGGGCACGGGAGCGGCAACTGCCGATCTGATCCGGCCACTGCCGATCATCACGAATTCCAATGAGTCATTTCGCCGTGTACGATCGAATATCTCGATGATACGCGAATATATGACAGAAATTTCGGCATCGCGAAAATCATGTCATATATCGTCAGCCGCAGGCGTTGCCCCGCAGGCTGAATGAGACGACGTGCCCCTGTTTCACCTCGAAAGTGGTCTCGCAGCCGGTCTCCACCACCTGAGGCGGAAAGCCGCCATACCAGCCGAAGCCGAACGGCGGCCCCCACGGGCCGAATCCGGGGTCGCCCGGGATGACGTCGAGATGGCGGTCATCATAGGCCAGGAACTTGCGGCCGCCCACGGCATAGCTGCGCGTCGGCACGCCAAGCCCTTGGACAAGCTGGGTTTCCGTATCGCCGATGTACACCGACATCCGGGTGCTCAGACTGGGCACCGGCCGGAACGTGCAGCCCGCGAGCAGCAGCAGGATGAATGCGGCACGGCGCATGGCGGGTCACCTCCATCCGGCTACATAGGTTGGTCGGGCAGCCATTGCACCTGCGCGATCCGCTGCGCCCCGGAGGCGATCATCGCGAGCCTGTCGAAGCCCAGCGCGATGCCGGCGCAGGGTGGCATCCCGTGCGCCAGAGCGGCCAGGAAATCCTCGTCCAGCGGCCAATCCGACCCGGTTGCGGCATGACGGCGGGCGCGGTCGGCGAGGAAGCGGGCCCGCTGTTCGCCGGCATCGGTCAGTTCGACGAAGGCGTTGGCGAGCTCGATGCCGCAGACGAACAGCTCGAACCGCTCGGCGACGCGCGGGTCGGCCGGATCGCGCCGGGCGAGCGCGGCCTGGGCGGCGGGCCAGTGAGTGAGGAAGCTGGGGTGTGCGCGGCCAAGATGCGGCTCGATCCGCTCCAGCAGGAGGCGGAAGAACAGATCCTCCCAGTTCTCGCCCTTGCGCAGCCGGGCACCGGCCGATGCGGCGAGAGCCGCGGCGTCATCGGCCGTGCCCAGCACGTCGGCGCCGGCATGGCGGGCGAAGGCGTCCGCCATCGTCAGCCGCTCGAACGCAGCAAGGTCGGTGGTGATGCCACGGCAGGAGACGACCGGGGGCAGCACGGCGCGCAGGAATGCCTCCACCTCGTCCATCAGCTCCGCCATCGTCGCTCCCGGGCTGTACCATTCGAGCATGGTGAACTCGGGGGCATGCAGATCGCTGCCCTCCCCGTTGCGCCAGACCCGGGCGAGCTGGAAGATCGGGCCCGCGCCGCCCGCCAGCAGGCGCTTCATCGCGAATTCGGGGCTGGTGTGCAGCCAGAGCTTCCGGCGCGCGCCATCGGGGCGAAGCTGCTCGGTGGCGAAGGCGGACAGATGCACCTCCTCGCCGGGCGCAGGCACCGCATAGGGTGTTTCCACCTCGGCATAGCCGCGCGCGGTGAAGAAGGCGCGGGTGGCGGCGGCGAGCAGGGCGCGGCGGCGCAGGAAGGGCGCGCGCGCGGCAAGGCTGTCGGGATGCCAGGGTGGTTGCGGCATGGAGGCTCCGGGACTACACGCCCCGACCATGCCCGACGGAACCCTGGCTGACCATCGCAGGACGCTGCGCGACGCCGATGCGCTGGTCGAGGCCGGGCTGGTGCCGGCCGCCCGGCGCGAAGCCGTT
>DATKQI010000339.1:0-3501 GCA_035532755.1 Acetobacteraceae bacterium | reverse complement strand
GTGAAGGCCGGCTCGCCGGGCGGGTTCGCCGCTTTCGGGTAGGTCGCGAAATAATGGTCGAACGAGACATTCTCGTCATAGATCACCACCAGATGCTTGATCGGCGTGGCGGTGCGCAGCGCATCCGGCGGGCTGGGCGCGGCCACGCCGGCTGGGGCCACAGCACCCCCCGCCGGCGGGGCCGCCACTGCCGGCGCGCCCCCCCAGGCGAACAGGCCGGTCGCGAACAGGCCGGCGGCCAGCGCGCCGGCGGTGGTGGAAAGCAGGGCGCAGCGTCGTGTCATGGAACATCCCCCTCGGTCGGTCGAGCGCCGGGTCATTTATGGCAAAGCCAGTCGCCCGCGCATGATTCAATCATGACACCAGCGGATCATGCCGCCAACCTGGCTTCGAGGATGTAGTTCACCGACAGGTCCTCGCTCGCCCGCCACAACCCGCTCAGCGGTGCGTAGCTCATCCCCGCCATCTCCTCTGCGCGCAGGCCGGCGGCCGCCAGATGGGCGCGCATCTCCGCCGGAGTGATGAACCGCCGCCACTCATGCGTGCCCACCGGCAGCAGGCGGAGGAGGTATTCCGCGCCGAGCTTGGCGAGCAGGAAGGACCGCGCGGTGCGATTCAACGTGGAAAGGAACAGCAGTCCGCCCGGCGCCAGCAGCGCGGCCAGCGTGGCGACGAATCGCGCCGGGTCCGGCACGTGCTCGATCACTTCCAGCGCGGTGATCACCGGAAAACGCGCGCCCTCGGCCAGCAGGTCGTCGGCGGTCCCGATGCGGTACTCCACCGCCACGCCCGCCCCAAGGGCATGCTCCCGCGCCACGGCGATCGCCGCGCCGGCCGCATCCAGGCCGAGGACGCTGAAGCCCCGCCGCGCCAGCGCCTCGGCGAGCAAGCCCGCACCGCACCCCACGTCCAGCACCCGCGCCGGGATCGTGCCGGGGGTCGCACCGGGAAAACGCCGGGCAATGCGCGCGGCGATCCAGCCGGCGCGCAGCGGGTTCATCCGGTGCAGCGGGCGCATCGGCCCGTTCGGGTCCCACCAGTGCCCGGCCAGCGCGTCGAAGCGGGCGATCTCCGCGGGCGAGACGGCGGCATCTTCCATGGCGGCTTCACTCCCCGCCGGGCGGATTTGCCCCGCCCCGCGCAGGCGGCTATGTGTGCCCGCCCCGCGCGGCGGGCAAGCCCGGAATAGCCGGCCGCACGCGGGCGGGCGCACACGGATATCGACGGACACGCACATGGCTCGCATCGTGATGAAGTTCGGCGGCACCTCCGTCGCCGATCTGGACCGAATCCGCACCGTCGCCACGCGCGTGAAGCGGGAGGTGGAGGCCGGGCACGAGGTCGCGGTGGTGGTTTCGGCCATGGCCGGCGTCACCAACCAGCTCGTCGCCTGGTGCCAGGGCCTGTCGCCGCTGCACGACGCGCGCGAATACGACACTGTGGTGGCGACCGGCGAACAGGTCACCTCCGGGCTGCTCGCGATCGCATTGCAGGAACTCGGCGTGGAAGCGCGCTCCTGGACCGGCTGGCAGGTGCCGGTGCACACCGACGGCGCGCACGGCAAGGCGCGCATCGAGGCGATCGAGGGCGCGGAACTGGTCCGGCGCATGCAGTCCGGCCAGGTGCCGGTGATGGCGGGCTTCCAGGGCCTCGGGCCGGACCGGCGCATCACCACGCTCGGCCGCGGCGGGTCGGACACCTCGGCCGTCGCGCTCGCCGCCGCGCTGAAGGCCGATCGCTGCGACATCTATACCGACGTGGATGGGATATACACGACCGACCCGCGCATCGTTGCGAACGCGCGGAAGCTCGCTAAGATCGCCTATGAGGAAATGCTGGAGCTCGCCTCGGTCGGGGCGAAAGTCTTGCAGACGCGCAGCGTCGAGCTGGCCATGAAGGAACGGGTGCGCGTGCAGGTGCTGTCCAGCTTCCAGGACCTGCCCGGCACGCTTGTGGTGGACGAGGACGAGATCGTGGAAAAGGAAATGGTCGCCGGCATCGCCTATTCGCGGGATGACGCGAAGATGACCGTCCGCCGCGTGCCGGACCGGCCGGGCATCGCCGCGGCGATCTTCGGCACCCTGGCCACGCACAACGTGAACGTGGACATGATCGTGCAGAACGTCTCCGCCGACGGCACGACGGACATGACCTTCACCGTCGGCAAGGCGGACCTGCCGCGCGCCGAAGCGGCCCTGGCCGAGGCTCGCGGGATCATCGGCTATGCGGAGATCACGAAAGACGCCAACGTGGCGAAGATCTCGGTGGTCGGCGTGGGCATGCGCAGCCATGCCGGTGTGGCCAATACGATGTTCCACGCCCTTGCCGAGAAGGGCATCAACATCCAGGTCATCTCGACCAGCGAGATCAAGGTGAGCGTGCTGATCGGCGCGGAATATACCGAGCTTGCGGTGCGCGCCCTGCACACGGCTTATGGCCTCGATGCCGCCTGACATCACCCCTCCCGGCCTGCGCGGCGCCGCTGCCGCCCGGCTCGACCGGCTGTGGGCGCGCGGGGCCGCGTTCCTCGGCTGCGAGGTCGCGATCATGGGCGGGGCGATGAGCTGGGTGAGCGAGCGGCATCTCGTCTCCGCCATCTCCAATGCCGGCGGCTTCGGCGTGATCGCCTGCGGCGCGATGGGGCCGGACCTGCTCGCCGCCGAGATAGCCGGCACCCAGGCGCTGACCGATCGCCCGTTCGGGGTGAATCTCATCACCATGCACCCGCAGCTCGACGATCTGGTGCGCGTCTGCCTCGAAGCGCGCGTCGGGCACGTGGTGCTTGCCGGCGGCATCCCGCCCGGCGGGGCCGTGCGCGCGGTGAAGGACGGCGGGGTGAAGCTCATCTGCTTCGCTCCCGCGCTGGTGCTGGCCAGGCGCCTCGCGCGCTCCGGCGCCGATGCGCTGGTGATCGAGGGGTCGGAAGCGGGCGGCCATATCGGCCCGGTCTCCCTCACCGTGCTCGCGCAGGAAATCCTGCCGCATATCCGCGACATTCCGGTGTTCGTGGCCGGCGGGCTCGGCCGTGGCGAGGCCATCCTGTCCTATCTGGAGATGGGGGCGGCCGGCGCCCAGCTCGGCACCCGCTTCGCCGCGGCGACCGAAAGCATCGCCCATCCGAAATTCAAGCAGGCCTTCTTCCGCGCCAACGCCCGCGATGCGCTCCCCTCCATCCAGCTCGATTCCCGTTTCCCGGTGATCCCTGTGCGCGGGCTGGTGAATGCGGGCACCGCGGCGTTCCTCGCCCACCAGGCGGAGGTGATCCGGAAGTTCCAGGACGGTGCGCTGACGCGCGAGGCCGCGCAGTTGTCGATCGAGCATTTCTGGGCCGGCGCCCTGCGCCGCGCGGCGATCGACGGCGATATCGAGCATGGATCGGTGATGGCCGGGCAGTCGGTCGGCATGGTGACCGCAGAGCAGACCACGGCGGACATCATCGCCGAGCTGGTGGCGCAGGCAACCGCCGCGCTGGCCGCACGTGATTCCGCCCCGACCACCGCC
>DATKQI010000338.1:0-10446 GCA_035532755.1 Acetobacteraceae bacterium | reverse complement strand
GGTGCGGCTGCATCTGCCATCCGGTGCCGCGCCGTCGCTGCCGGTGGTTCTCGGTGGCGCAGGCACCAGCCTGCGCGATATGGCGGCGCTTTATGCGGCGCTCGCGACCGATGGCGTGGTGGCGCCGCTGCGGCTGCGGCGGGATGAAGGCAGGGCGGGGCACCGGCTGCTGTCGGCGGGGGCGGCGCGAACGGTCGCCGCGATCCTGACCCGGCGCTTTCCGGGCGGCGGACCTGACGGCATCGCCTGGAAGACCGGCACGAGCTGGGGCAACCGCGATTCCTGGGCCTTCGGCTTCGACCGGCGGCATGTGGTGGGCGTGTGGGTGGGGCGGCCGGACGGCACGGCGATGCCCGGTGCGACCGGCACCGGCACCGCGCTGCCGATCGTGGCGGAGGTGTTCGGCCTGCTGCCGGCCGCGCCGCGCGCAGCACCGAAGCCGCCGCCGCGGCTGGTGTTCACCGCCGCACGGCCGGCCGACCCGTTGCGCCTGCTTTTCCCGCCCGCCGGGGCCACGCTTGCGGCGCGCGGGCCGATCCGCCTGCGCGCGATGGGTGGCCGGCGCCCGCTGCGCTTCCTGGTGGACGGCCGGCCGATCCCCTCCCGCGCCGCGCTGCGCGATGCAAGCTGGCGCCCGCCCGGCCCGGGATTCTACCGGATCACCGTGCTGGACCAGAGCGGCGCGGCGCGCGATGCGCGGGTGCGGGTGGAACGATGATCACACCTTGCCTTCCACCCCCTGGACGAACCAGTTGAGCGCGAGGATCTGCGGATCGGTCAGCGCCGTTCCTTTCGCGACCTTCACCTTGCCCGACTGATCGAGGATCGGCCCCTGGAACGGCGAGAACGTGTGGTTCGCCATCGCCGCCTGCCGGGCGGCGACCTCTTTGCGCACGGCATCGGGGACCAGTTTGTTGTAGGGTGCGAGCCGCACCATGCCGGATTTCACCCCGCCCCAGACATCGCCGGATTTCCAGGTGCCATCGAGCACCTTCTTCGTCGTGTCGATATAGTACTGGTTCCACACCATCGTCACGCCGGTCAGGCAGGTCTTCGGGCCGTATTTCGACATGTCGGAGTTGTAGGAGATGGTTTTCACCCCCCGTTCCTCCCCGGCCTGCACCACCGCGGTGGAATCGGTGTGGTTGGTCAGGATGTCCGCGCCCTGGGAGATCAGCGTGTCCGCCGCCGCGCGCTCCTTGCCCGGGTCGAACCAGGAGGAGGTCCAGACCAGCTTCACCTGCACCTTCGGGTTCACTGAACGGGCGGCGATGGTGAAGGCGTTCACCCCCTGTACCACTTCCGGGATGGGAAAGGCGACGACGTAGCCGATGATGTTGGATTTCGTCATCCGCCCGGCGATCAGCCCGGCGAGGTAGCGGCCTTCGTAGAAGCGGGCGGAATAGGTGCCCATGTTCACCCGCCGCTTGTAGCCGGTGCAGTGCTCGAACTTCACCTTCGGGAACATCCCCGCCACCTTGTAGGTGGGGTTCATGAAGCCGAAGGAGGTGGTGTAGATCAGCCCGTTGCCGTTCGCGGCCATCTGGTGGATCACCCGCTCGGCCGCCGCCCCCTCGCTCACGTTCTCGACGTAGCTGCTCTGCACCCGCCCATTGAGGGCGGCCTGCATCGCGCGCCGGCCGAGTTCGTGCTGGTAGGTGAAACCCGCATCGCCGATCGGGGCGACATAGACGAAGCCCACCTTCAGCGGTGCCGCGGCGCGCGCCCCGCGCAGGCCCCCGGGCAAGCCCCCGGGCAAGCCCCCGGGCAAGCCAAGGCCGAGCACGGGTGCTGCAAGGCCCGCGCGCAGAACGGTTCGGCGTGTCGTGTTCATGTGAAAGCCCCCTGTTTCATCTTCATGCTTATCGTCATGTTTCGATCGTCATGCCGCATGGAACGGCTTGCCGAGCGCGCCCGGCGCGTTGAGCTTCAGGCGAACCGAATCACGCGAGATCAACACCAGCACGACGATCGTTGCAAGATACGGCAGCATCGCCAGCAACTGCGGCGAGACCTGCAGCCCGAGCGCCTCGGCCTGGAACTGCGCGATGGTGACGAAGCCGAACAGCAGCGCGCCCAGGCTCAGCCACAGCGGCTTCCAGGTGGAGAACACCACGAGCGCGAGCGCGATCCAGCCGCGCCCGGCCACCATGTCCTGCGTCCACATCGGCGTGTAGGCGAGCGAGAGATAAGCGCCGGCCAGCCCGCTCATCGCCCCGCCGAACAGCACCGCGCAATAGCGGATGCGGATGACGGAATAGCCGAGCGCGTAGGCCACATCATGCGATTCCCCCACCGCCCGCAGCACCAGGCCGGGGCGCGTGCGGGTGAGGAACCAGTGGATCGCGAAGGGTGCGGCGAGCGATAGCCAGACCAGCGGATCAAGCCGCATCAGCTCCTGCAGCAGCGGCGGCGCGTTCGCCAGATGCGGGAAGATGCTGGTGGCGAGGCCCTTCAGCGGTACGCCCTCGAACCGCGCGCCGACCAGTGCGCTGAATCCGGTGCCGAAGATCGTGAGCGCGAGCCCGGCCGCCACCTGGTTCGCCATCAGCGACAGGGTGAGGAAGCCGAACACTGCCGCCATCGCCGCCCCGGCCGCCATCGCCGCGAGCAGGCCGATCGCGGGGCTGCCGCTCGCCGCCGTGGCCATGAACCCCGCCACCGCGCCGACCAGCATCATCCCCTCCACGCCGAGGTTGAGCACGCCCGACCGTTCCGACACGAGTTCGCCCAGGCCGGCGAGGCCGAGCGGGGCCGCCGCGCGCAGCGTCGCCCCGAAGATCGCGAATGCGAATACGAGGTCATGCATCGCGCAGCACCTTCCGTGCGGCGGGGACGATCCGCAGCCGGTAGTGGATGAACACATCCGCCCCCAGCAGGAAGAACAGCAGCATGCCCTGCACCACGCCCGGCACCGCGAGCGGGAGTTGGAGGGTCATCTGCAGCCCCTCCCCGCCCAGGTAGAGCAGCGCCATCAGCAGGGAGGCGAACAGGATGCCCAGCGGATTGAGCCGGCCGAGGAACGCCACGATGATGGCGGCGAAGCCGTAGCCGGGGGAGATGGTGGGCGTGAGCTGCCCGATCGGGCCCGCCACCTCGCACACGCCGGCCAGCCCTGCGAGTGCGCCGCTCAGCAGCAGGGTGAACCAGACCGTGCCGTTCGCGCTGAACCCGGCATAGCGCGCCGCCCCTGGCGCGAGCCCGGCCACGCGGATGCGAAAGCCCGCGAGCGTGCGGCCCAGCAGCACCGCGGCGAGCGGCACCGTGGCGAGCGCGAAAAGAAACGCGATGGTCAGCCGCGTGCCCGGCACCAGCAGCGGCAGCAGGGCCGCGTCGGCGAACTGTTTGCTCTGGGGGAAGTTGAAGCCCTGCGGATCGCGCCAAGGGCCATGGACCAGATAGCCGAGCAGGTTGATCGCCACGTAGCTCAGCATCAGCGTGGTGAGGATTTCGTGCGCGTTGAAGCGGGTGCGCAGGAACGCCGGGATCGCGGCCCAGGCCGCGCCGCCCGCGATCCCCGCCGCCAGCATCGCCGGCAGCACCCACATCCCGCCGCCGGGGCCGAAGGCAAGGCCGACCCCACCACCGCAGATCGCGCCGATGGTGAACTGCCCTTCCGCGCCGATGTTCCACACATTCGCCCGGCAGCCGATGGCGATCCCGATGGCGCACAGCAGCAGCGGCGTTGCTTTCAGCGCGAGTTCGGTGAGGCTGTACACGCTCGACAGCGGGGCGATGAACAGGATGGACAGGGCCTGGACCGGGTCGCGCCCGAGGGCCGCGAACAGCAGCCCCGCGCAGACCACCGATGCCGCCACGGCCAACAGCGGCGAAAGATAGAGCATCGGCTTCGCCGGTGCGGGGCGGGCTTCAAGCCGGAACCGCATCATCCACCTCCCGCATCGGGGCCGGCGGGTGCACGCCGCCCATCAGCAGCCCGATCTCCTCCATCGTCGTCTCCGATCGGGCGCGCGGGGGCGACAGCCTGCCGGCGGAGAGCACCGCCACGCGGTCGCAAATCTCGAAAATTTCGGCGAGGTCTTCGGAAACCACGAGAATCCCGGCGCCCGCCGCCGCCAGATCGGCCAGCGCCTGGCGGATGGCAAGCGCGGCGCCGATATCGACACCCCAGGTGGGGTGTGCCGCCAGCAGCACACGCGGGTTGTCCCGCATTTCCCGCCCGATGATGAACTTCTGCATATTGCCGCCCGACAGGCTGCCCGCCGCCGCTTCGATGCCGGCCGCGACCACCCGGAAACGATCGAACACCGCCCGCGCGGCGGCGGAGATGGCGGCGTGGCGGATGAAGCCGTGACGGACGAGGCCGTTCTGATAGCCTGTGAGCAGCGTGTTCTCGGCAAGGCTCATCTCCCCCACCACGCCGCGCCCCAGCCGTTCCTCCGGGATGAAGGCGAGGCCCCGGCGGCGGCGCGCGGCCGGGCCGAGCCGGCCGATCGGCGCGCCGGACAGCCGTACTGCGTCGGCGCGAGCGGCCAAACGTTCCCCGGACAGCGCCGCCAGCAGCTCCTTCTGCCCGTTGCCCGCCACACCGGCGATGCCGAGGATTTCTCCGCCGCGGAGATCGAAGGTGATGTCGGCCAGCGGGATGCCGAACGGATCGGCCGCCGGCAGACCTAGCCGATCGACCGTGAACACCGGCCGGCCGATCGCGGGCGAGGCAATCCGGCGCGTGGTGGGCAGGGCGCTGCCGATCATCATTTCGGCGAGTGCCGTGGGGGTTTGCGCGCGCGGATCGCAGATGGCCACCACGCGGCCGGCGCGCAGCACGGTGGCGCGGGTGCAGAGCGCACGGATCTCCTCCAGCTTGTGGCTGATGTACAGCACGCTGCATCCTTCGGCGGCGAGGATGCGCAGCACGGCGAACAATGCCTCCGCCTCCTGCGGAGTGAGCACGGAGGTCGGCTCGTCCAGGATCAGCAGGCGCGGGGCGAGCAGCAGGCAGCGCACGATCTCCACCCGCTGCCGCTCCCCCACCGACAGATGATGCACATGGCGCAGCGGATCGACGGCCAGGCCATAGCGGGCCGACACCGCGCGGATTTGCGCGACAAGGTCGCCCATCCCGCGCCGCTCGCCCAGGCCGAGGGCGATGTTCTCGGCCACGGTCAGCGTGTCGAACAGCGAGAAATGCTGGAACACCATGCCGATCCCGAGCCGCCGGGCCGCATTCGGCCCGTCGATCCGCACCGCGCGCCCCTGCCAGGCGATCTCGCCCGCATCGGGGCGCACTACGCCGCAGATGATCTTCACGAGCGTGCTCTTGCCCGCTCCGTTCTCGCCCAGCAGCGCGTGGATTTCGCCGGGCGCGACGGCGAGGCTGATCCCGTCATTGGCGCGCGTGGCGCCGTAACGCCGGGTGATGCCGATCAGTTGCAGCAGCGGCGGGGCAGGTTCGCTCACCGCTTCAGTACCGGACCCTGGCGGGGTTCCGCGCCCAGGCGGTGAAGGCGGCCAAACCCTCCGTGGGCAATAGCCTCTGCATCGGGATCGCGCGCTCGGCGGGCGGGAGGGGCATCTCGCGGTAGAGGAAATCGTCATCGAAGCCGATCGCCGCGGCGTCCTGCCGGTCGTTCGCATAGAAGATGCGGTCGAGCCGGGCCCAGTAGATCGCGCCCAGGCACATCGGGCAGGGCTCGCAACTGGTGTAGATCGTGCAGCCGCGCAGGTCGAACCGGCCGAGTGCGGCGCAGGCGCGGCGGATGGCCACGATCTCGGCATGGGCCGTCGGGTCGTTGGCGGGCACCACCTGGTTCGTGCCTTCCGCGACGATGCGCCCGTCCTGCACGATCACCGCGCCGAACGGGCCGCCGCCGGGGCCGACGGGTTCGCACGACAGCGCGATGGCCCGGCGCATATGGTTCTCATGGGTCATTCCGTGCAGCCTCGGCAGTGCGCCGAAGCCGCGCAGGCCGCATTGCCCGCCATGCCGGTCCTGCCCGTCAAATCCGCCGCCTTCCGCGATTCGCGCCCCTGCCGGACGCTGCCGCGAATTTGCAACAACTGTGCCGCCACGGCGATGGCGATTTCGGCCGGCAGCTTGCCGCCGGTGCCGGGCAGCCCGATGGGGCAGACCAGCCGGGCGATCGCGTCGGGATCGAGCCCGCCACGCGCCAGCCGGCCGGAGAAGCGCGCGCGCTTGGTGGCCGAGCCGATCAGCCCGATCCAGCCGAGGTCCGGCCGGCGCAAGGCAGCGGAGATGATGGCGTAATCAAGCTGGTGATCATGCGTCATCACCAAGACGGTACATCCCGCCGGCAGATCCGGCACCAGGGCAGCAGGGTCGGTGGCCTGTCGGGGGGTGATGTTCGCGGACGGGCCAGCGGGGAAGATGTCGGGGCGCGGATCGATCCAGTCCACCCGGCACGGCAGGTCCGCGAGCAGCCGGACCAGTGCGCGGCCGACGTGCCCCGCGCCGAACAGCACGATCCGCCAGGATGCGGGTTCCACCGTCTCGAACAGCACGCTGACCTGCCCGCCGCAGCATTGGCCAAGGGCCGGCCCGAGCGGAAAATCCCGCAACACCGGGCCGGGCGGCGGTGCCGCAAGAAGGTCGCGCGCGATGGCGGCGCAGCGATGTTCCAGCGTGCCCCCGCCGATGCTGCCGTGGAGTTCTTCGCCGGTCACCACCATCTTGCAGCCGGCCTCCCGGGGGGCCGAGCCGCGCACGGACAGCACCGTGACCAGCACCGCCGGCATGCCGGCATCGGCGCAGCGGGCGAGCGCCTGGACCCAGGCGGTCATTCCGCGGCCCGTGCGGTGACCGGGACACACCGTGCCCGGATATCGGCGACCGCGCACAGCACACGCTCCGGCGTGGCGGGTGCGTCCAGCATCGGGGCCGCACCGTCCCCGCAGGCCGCGATCGCATCCCGGATCGCGTGGAAGACCGAGATCGCGAGCATCAGCGGCGGCTCGCCCACCGCCTTCGAACGGTGGATGGTCCTCTCGCGATTGCCGCCGCGGTGGTGGATGGCCACATTGAACGCGTCCGGCACGTCGCCCATCGTCGGAATCTTGTAGGTGGACGGCGAGTGGGTGCGCAGCCGCCCCTCCGTATCCCACCACAGCTCCTCGGTGGTCAGCCAACCCATGCCCTGCACGAAGCCGCCTTCGATCTGGCCGAGGTCGATGGCCGGATTCAGCGACCGGCCGCAATCGTGCAGGATGTCCACCCGCCGCAGCCGGTGCTCCCCGGTCAGCGTGTCGATCTCCACCTCCGATACCGCCGCGCCATAAGCGAAGTAGTAGAACGGCCGGCCGCGATGGGTGGTGGCGTCGTAATGGATCTTCGGCGTGCGGTAGAAGCCGGTGGCCGAGAGCGACAGGCGCGCGCGGTGGGCACATTTCGCGGCTTCGGCGAAGGGCATCTGCCGTTCGCCCATGCGCACCACGCCGCCTGCGAAACGGATGGCGCCGGGCGCCACCCCCCATTCCGCGCCAACCGCGCGGGCGATCCGGCGGCGGATGGCGCGCGCAGCCGCGGCGGCGGCCTGGCCGTTGAGGTCGGAGCCCGAGGACGCGGCCGTGGGCGAGGTGTTGGGCACGTGCGCGGTACTCGTGGCGGTGGGCCGGACACGATCGAGCCCGATGCCGAATTCATGCGCGACCACCTGCGCCACCTTGATGTACAGCCCCTGCCCCATCTCGGTGCCGCCATGGTTCAGCCGCACCGAGCCGTCGGTATAGACATGCACCAGCGCGCCCGCCTGGTTCATCCGCTGCATGGTGAAGGAGATGCCGAATTTCACCGGCGTGAGCGCAATGCCACGCTTCACCCAGGGGCTTCCGGCGTTGAACGCGGCGATCTCCGCACGGCGGCGGGCGTATCCCGCGTCGGCGGCGAGCTTCTCCACCAGTTCGGGGATGATGTTGTCCTCGACGGCCATATGATACGGCGTGATGTTGCGATCGGCTGTGCCGTAGAAATTGCGCCGGCGCACATCCAGCGGATCAAGCCGCAGGTGGTGCGCGATCGCGCTCATCACCTGCTCGATCCCCATCATGCCCTGCGGGCCGCCGAAGCCGCGGAAGGCGGTGTTGGAAACGGTATTGGTCTTGCAGCGATGCGAGACGATGGTGACGTTGTCGAGATAGTAGCAGTTGTCGGCATGGAACATCGCGCGGTCGTTGACCGCGGCGGAAAGATCCGGCGAGAAGCCGCAGCGTGATGCCAGCATGAATTCGATCCCGGCAATCCTCCCGGTGTCGTCGAAGCCGACATCGTAATCGATGCGGAAATCATGCCGCTTGCCGGTCAGGATCATGTCGTCGTCGCGATCGAGCCGCAGCTTGACCGGCCGACCCGTGCGCTGCGCCAGCAGCGCCGCCACCACGGCAATCAGCGAGGCCTGGGATTCCTTGCCGCCGAACCCGCCGCCCATGCGCCGCGTCTCGCACACCACCGCATGATCGGGCAGGCCAAGGCTGCGCGCGACCAGGTGCTGCACCTCCGTGGGATGCTGGGTGGAGCTGTGCACCAGCATCTCACTCCCCTCGCCCGGCACCGCCATCGCCACCTGGCCTTCGAGGTAGAAATGCTCCTGCCCGCCCACCATCATCCGGCCGCGCAGCCGGTGCGGCGCTGCGGCGAGGGCTGCCGCTGCGTCGCCCCGGCGAAGGGTCTGCGTTGGCAGCACGAAGGATTGCCGCGCCAGGGCGTCGTCTATGCTCAACACCGCCGGCAGTTTTTCGTACTGGATCCGTGCCAACCCTGCCGCGGCGCGTGCCTGCGCGATGGAGGCGGCGGCCACGCCGAACAGCGACTGACCATGATACTCGACGAGCCCGTCGGCGAACACCGGATCGCCGGGAAATGCGGGGCCGACATCGTTCACGCCGGGGATGTCCCGCGCCGTCAGCACCGCCACCACGCCGGGGGCGGCGGCCACCGCCGAGACATCCAGCGCCGCGATCCGCGCATGCGCCTCGGTGCTCAGCGCGATGAAGCCATGGAGCAGGCCGGGCGGCTCGGGGATGTCGTCCACATACAGCGCCTGCCCGTTCGCGTGGCGGGCGGCGCTGTCATGGGCGATTGCCACGCCGATGACGGGCCGGGCGGTCATGCCGGCTCCAGCCGGGCCTGCGCCGGCGTGGCGGTCTCCAAGAAGAATCTGCGGATCAGGTTGCGCGCCACCATCCGGCGATAGGCGGCGGAGGCGCGCATGTCCGACAGCGGCGTGAAATCGGCATCCAGCGCGGCCTGCGCGGCAAGTACCGTGGTGTCGTTCCAGGGTTCGCCGCGCATGGCCTGCTCCGCGCCCGTCGCCCGCCGCGGCGTCGCGGCCATGCCGCCGAAGGCGAGCCGGATATCCCGCACCCGCCCGCCCGCCAGATCGAGCCGCATGGCCGCGCTCACGGCCGAGATGTCCTGCTCGATCCGCTTGGAAATCTTGTAGGCGCGGAAATGCTGGTCCGCGCCCGGCAGGGGGATGTCGATGCGCCGGATAAAAGCGCCGGGCGCCAGCGCGGTTTCGCGATAGGCGCGGAAGAACGCCGCTACCGGCACCGCCTGCATCGCCGCGCCCGCCTGCAGCACCACCGTCGCGTCCAGCGCCAGCAGCACCGGCAGCATGTCGCCGATGGGCGAGGCGGTGCCGAGATTGCCGCCGATCGTGCCGCGGTTGCGAACCTGCACCGCGCCGATGCGGCGGATGAACGGGCCGAGATCGGGGTAATGCGCGGCCAGGATCGGCAGCACGCGTTCGTAGGTCGCCGCGGCACCGATGCGGATGGCGGCTTCGTCCACCACGATATCGGCCAACCCCGCCACGCGGTCGAGCGCGATGATGTCAGGCAGATCGCGATGCTGCTTCGTCACCCACAGGCCGACATCGGTGCCACCGGCCAGCACCGTCGCGCCGGGCCGAGCCTGCACCAGGGCTGCCAGATCATCGACCGTCTCCGGCGCGACATAGCGGCCACCGGCGCCGGCCAGCTCCAGTGGCTCGCCGGCCCATCCCCGCAGCCGGACCGCCGCCGCCCGGTCCTGCGCGCGTTCCGCCTCGCCTGCCTTCCCAGCGCAGGCTTCGGCGGCCGCCAGGATCGGCCGGTAGCCGGTGCAGCGGCAGAGGTTGCCGGCCAGCGCTTCCCGCACGGCCGCCCGCGGCACCGGCGGGGCTGTGCGGTGCAGCGCGGCCATGGTCATCACGAAGCCCGGCGTGCAGAAGCCGCATTGGGAGCCGTGATGATCGACCATCGCCTGCTGCACCGGGTGCGGCCCGCCATCCGGTCCGCGCAGGTCCTCCACCGTCAGCAGATGCCGCCCGTCGAGGGCCGGGACGAACAGGATGCAGGCATTCACCGCCCGATAGTGCATGCCGGAACCTTCGGGCGTGCCCAGCAGCACGGTGCAGGCGCCGCAATCGCCCTCCGCGCAGCCTTCCTTCGTCCCGCAGCGGCGCTCCACCGTCCGCAGCCATTCGAGCA
>DATKQI010000337.1:0-5539 GCA_035532755.1 Acetobacteraceae bacterium | reverse complement strand
GTGGGCGATACGGTGAAGCTCGGCTACGTCAACCAGTCCCGCGACAGCCTGGATGCGAACAAGAGCGTGTGGGAGGAAATCAGCGGCGGGACGGATGTGATCTACCTCGGCAAGCGCGCCGTTCCCTCCCGCGCCTATGTCGGTGCCTTCAACTTCAAGGGCTCGGACCAGCAGAAGAAGGTCGGCATCCTCTCGGGCGGCGAGCGCAACCGCGTCCATCTCGCCAAGATGCTGAAATCCGAATCCAACGTCATCCTGCTCGACGAACCGACGAACGACCTGGACGTGGACACCCTCCGCGCGCTTGAAGAAGCCCTCGCCGAATTCGCCGGCTGCGCCGTCATCATCAGCCACGACCGCTGGTTCCTCGACCGACTCGCCACCCACATCCTCTCCTTCGAGGGGGACAGCCACGTGGAATGGTTCGAAGGCAACTTCCAGGCCTACGAAGAAGACAAGCGCCGACGCCTCGGCACCGACGCCACCGAACCCCACCGCATCAAATACCGCCCCCTCGCGCGCTGACATGGCGGCGCCCGGCTTTCTCCCGTGAACCCCAGTTGGGTCGTGCGCACGGCGCGGTTGGGGCTGGTGCCGGTGGCATGGGCGGATTTGCCGGAGTTGCAGGCGATCAAGGCCGATCCGCTGGTGTTCGCGATGATGCTGGGCGGGGTGCGCACGCCCGCGCGGGTGGCGGAGGAGCTGGCGGCGGACATCACCTTCTGGGCCGCGCATGGCGTAGGGATGTGGACGGTGCGGGAGGATGGGGCATTTCGCGGGCTGACCGGCATCATGGGCCGGTCGGACGGGCGGGGCATGGCGCTCCGCTTCGCCCTCTGGCCGCAGGCGCGGGGGCGTGGGCTGGCGCGGGAAGCAGCGGGGGCCGCGCTGCGCTTCGCGCATGATGTGGCGGGGCTGCGGCGGGTGGCGGCGGTGGCGCGGGAGGACAATTTCGCCTCCCGCACCGTGCTCGGCAGCATCGGCATGCGGCCGTGTGAAACCTTCGTGCGCGAGGGGCACGTGATGCTGACGTATGAAAGCTGTCAGGCGCCAGGGCGCTGACCAGCCACGCCGGCCCTCACCCCGGTTGCGCCTGCAACCCCGCAAGCTGGTGCTGCATCGCCGCGATCAGCGCCGCCACCTTGCCGCCGTTCTGCACGATCACGGAGGCATAGTCGCTGCGCTGGGTCAGCCGCATGCTGGTCCCCTCGGCGATCACGTCCACGATTTTCGGCTGGCCGCCCACGTCCTGCACCACCCATTGCACCTGGGTGGGCGGGTTGTTCGGCGCGTTGATGGTGGTATCGACCACGGTGCCCTCGGCGCGCGCGGTGGTGCGGCCGATGGTGAAGGTCGCGCCCTTGTAGTCGCCGATGCGGGTGGTGACGTTATAGACCAGGATCTGGCGGAACACGGCCATGTACTGCTGCTGTTCGGCCGGCGTGGCCACGCGCCAGAACCGGCCCAGCACGAAGCGGCCCACGCCGGTCACGTCCACGTCCTGCTCCACGATCTGGCGCAGTTGCTGCTGCTTGCCGCGCATCGTGCCGGGCGCGTTGATCACGGCGAGGAACCGGTCCCCAGCCTGCTTGATGAAGGCGGCCGCGCCGGGAACGGCTGCCCGCGCCGCGACAGGAAGGCCGGCCGCGGCAACGGCGCATCCGGTCAGGACGGCGAGGCGGCGGCGTGTCAGCACCATGGGGTCCTGCCTGCTGGAAATCATTGGGTTTTAGGCTGGGGGGTTCTAGGCTGGGGGAACCAGTCGGGCACCGTCGCGCGGTTGTCCGCCCGTGTGGCCTTGACCTCGGCGCGGCGGTGCTGGCGGTACAGGCTGCGGAACGTGGCGTAGGGGTCGAGCGCGGTGCGCTTGATCTGGTCGATCGGCTTCAGCAGTTGCGCGCGGGTGTTCACCGCGCTCACCCCGTAGCGCGCATAGCCGAGGTCCGCCACCGCCGCCCCCTGGCCGACCCAGGTGAACGGATCGAGCGCGATGTCCGCCCCGAAACCGACCAGATCGCGCGGGCCGGAGGGGCCGAGCACCGGCAGATACAGGTACGGCCCGGAATGCACGCCCCACAGCGCGAGGGTGATGCCGAAATCGGTGTCATGGTTGGGGTAGCCCAGGCGGCGCGCCACGTCGAAGATGCCGCCCACGCCCGCGGTGGAGTTGATCAGGAGCCGCATCAGCGAATCCCCCGCCCGCCGCGGCTTGCCCTGCATCATGTCGTTGGCGAGCACCACCGGTTCGTTGAGGTTGTCGAGCACGTTGCCGATATGGTGGCGCACCACATGCGGCACCACCGCCACATAGCCCTGCGCCACCGGCTTCAGCACGGCGGTATCGACGGCGTTGTTGATCTTGTAGACCACGCGGTTGCTCGGCTCCAGCGGGTCGTTGGTCTGCTTGAACGCCGCCAGCGCGGCGGGGTCCGATGCCGGGGGCGGGGTGGCGCAGCCGGCCAGCGCGGCGCACAGCACTGCGAGGACGGGGAGCAGTCGGGCGGCGTCGCGCATGTGGCTCCTGACAGGCTTGGTTTGACGGTCGCACGCGAAAGGCAGGCAAGCAGAAGCACGCAGGCATGGCCGGCGGAGACGATTGCCGCATATTTAGAACGCCCCGGCCCCAACGCAACCAATAACCTGTAACCGATCGTGCCGATGCCGGGTTCCGGGCCGGGCTGCCCTCATGAAGCCGCCGGAGCCAAAACGCACAGGCGATGCCCATCCGGGTCGGGTTCGGTTGAAATCCGCGTCCCTCGGCGCCCGGGCGGTTCTTCCCGGCGTGTCGCCCTCACCGGCTTCCGATCTTCGATACGTCGAAAGGCGTGGTCTGGTAGAGCTGGTTGATCCAGTTGCCGAACAGCAGATGGGCGTGGCTGCGCCAGCGGTTCTCGGGCTGGCGGCCCGGGTCGTCCTTCGGGAAATAGTTGTGCGGCGTGGCGATGGGCTTCCTGGCGGCGACGTCCCGGGCGTATTCGTCGCTGAGCGAATTGGAATCGTACTCGATATGGTTGAACATATGGAGGGACCGGCGGGCCGGATCGTCCAGCATGCACAGGCCCGCCTCGTCGGACTCCATCAGCACGCTCAGCCCGCTGCCGGCCGGGATGTCCTCCCGCCGCACCTCGGTCCAGCGCGACACCGGGATCGAGAAATCGTCGGAAAAACCCCGCAGATAGGGCGATGCGGGCATGAGATTGCGGTGCCGGTAGACGCCGAACGCCTTCCTGGCCAACGGGTGCTTGGGCACGCCATGGAAATGATGGACAGCGGCTTGCGCGCCCCAGCAGATGTTGAAGCAGCTGTGAACATGGGTCTGCGTCCAGTCGAAGATGCGCCGCAGCTCGTCCCAATAGGTCACCCGCTCGAACGGCATCGTCTCCACCGGGGCGCCGGTGACGATGAAGCCGTCGAACCTCTCGGAGCGGACATCCGCCCAGTCGTGGTAGAACGAGATGATGTGCTCGCTGGGCGTATTGCGCGGAACGTGGTTGGTGATCTTCACCAGCGTCAGCTCCACCTGAAGCGGCGTGGCGCCGAGCAGCCGCGCGAACTGCGTCTCGGTCTTGATCTTGTCGGGCATCAGGTTGAGCAGGCCGATGCGCAGGGGCCTGATGTCCTGGCGCACCGCATCCGCCTCGCGCATCACCATCACCCCTTCCGCTTCAAGCGTGGCGCGGGCGGGCAGGTCATCCGGTATCTTGATGGGCATTCGGCGTGTCCGTCCTCCGGTTCGTCGAGCAGGACAGACGCAGTGGCAAGACCCGTTTGGTTGCCGGTTCGGCCACATCCCCCCTCGCGGGAGCGCCACCTTGCTCGGGGAGCAGGTTGGCGTTGGGCGTCGGCCCAACTCCTGATGTGCCGCAATATTTAAGCGACTCGGGGCCGGCTTGCAATGGGATGGCCGCCCGCCGCTAATGTCGCCGCCGTTCATCATACCTGGAGGGCCGATATGGCATCGACGGATCGCCCACCCTGCATCGTGCACTGGACCGAGATCGAGGGGGCGGACGACGTTCGCTATGAGGGCGATGACGAGCTGCTGCACATCGGCGCCCCGTTCGCCCGGCATTTCGGGCTCGCCGCGCTGGGCATCCATCACCAGCGGCTGCTGCCCGGGCGCCGCACCTCCTTCCCCCACGCCGAAAGCGCGGAGGAGGAGTTCGTCTATGTGATCGAGGGCACGCCCGACGTGTGGCTCGATGGCCGGCTGCACCGGCTGCGCCCCGGCGATGGCGTGGGCTTCCCCGCCGGCACCGGCCTCTCCCACAGCTTCCTCAACAACACGGAGGCGGAGGTGCGGCTGCTGATCGTCGGCGAGACTGCCAAGCCCGAAAACCGAATCCATTACCCCCGCAACCCGGACCGGAAGGCGCTCCGCCAGGATTGGTGGGACGATCCGCCGAAACGCCCCCTGGGCGACCATGACGGGCTGACCGACAAGGTCCGTGCCTGGAAGGCAAGGAAACGGGCAACGCAGAAGTAGTGCTGTGGGAAGCACGCAAAAAACCCGCCTCTCCACCGTCATGCCGGCGCAGGCCGGCATCCAGGCCCGCCGCCCGGATCCGCCCCCAGATCCGCCACATGCGCGCCTGCGTTCCCTGGCTTTACAAACAAAAAACGACGTCTCTTGGCGGGGATGACGTAGACATCCAGGCATGTCGCGAAAATCAAAACACCGATTGCATAGCGATCTCATTTGGATATGATTATTCAGGATCGGCAATTTCAACTTCATCGGCCCGAGAAATCTCGGCCAATTATTGGCATATCGGTTGATGCCCACCCGCATCTGCTGGCGGCACGCTCCGGACGGGAGAACCCCATGCCTATCAGCCTGGATGACGCCCTGCTCCTCATCACGACGGACCCGCGCACGCTGCTCGACAACGCATTCATAGCGATGGCGGGCGGAGACAATAATTCGACGTCAACAGCGGCGATCTTTTCAATTTCCAAGCCGGCCGCCGAGCAGAACATGTATCAGCGGGCGGGAAGCTTTGTTCCCACCTTCCGGGTCAAGGTACACCAGCACGACCTGATGCTGCCTCGGAAGTTCACGAGCGGCGGTGACGAGTATTTGACGTTCGCGGCCTTCTATATCGCCATGAAGCCGATGGCGACCGTGGTCGGGCAAGTGCCTGCCGGAACGCATTTTGCGCTGCCGGCCGCCGGCGGCGGATCGGATATCTGCATCACAAGCCAGTTGTCGGGCTGCACATTCGGCATCGGCTCGCAGGCCCCGAACGGCTCCTGCCTCGTCTCGCATATACAGCCGGTGGGGCCGCTCGCCGGCGCGCAGGGCCCGATGGCGGCGCAAACCCAGCAACTGCTCGGCGCCGCCCCCAGAAAGCTTGTCCAGAAAGGGGGCGGAAATGACTATACGGACCGCGCAAACGTCATCGGCAAGCGCACCTATGGCCACTGGGACTTCTTCATCCAGCGATTTATGGGTGGCCACAACAGGGTGATCCTGCCCGTGGGCGACCTGTGATGGGGGGTAATCCCCTCTTCCCCCTCGATATGCACGGAAGCTGGC
>DATKQI010000336.1:0-11417 GCA_035532755.1 Acetobacteraceae bacterium | reverse complement strand
ACGTTCCAGATGCGCGGGTCCTGCGGCTTCTCGTTCGGCGAGGGTTGTTCGGGCAAGACGGGCTTCGGCCTGTTCGATGCGAAGAAGCCGAAGACCCCGATGGAGGTGGTATGATGGCCCGCACCTACCGCGCCCTCGCCGCATTGATCTCCTATCCCACGCCGGCGCTGCAAGCCGCGACGGGCGAGATCGCCGCGGTGTTGGCCGACGAAGACCTGGTGCCGGCACCGCAGCGCGCGGCCATCGATGATCTGCTGGCCGAGCTGGCCGGGTGCGACATCTACGACCTGCAGGCGCGCTACTTCGCGCTGTTCGATCGCAGCCGCACGCTGTCGCTGCATCTGTTCGAGCACGTGCACGGGGAAAGTCGCGATCGCGGACAGGCGATGGCCGATCTGATCGCACTGTATCGTAGCCATGGCCTTGAACCCACCGCCGGCGAGTTGCCCGACTTCCTGCCGCTGTTCCTGGAGTTCGTCTCGCTGCTGGCGGGCAACGAAGCCCAGGCGCTGCTGGCCGAACCGGCGGGAATTCTCCTGGTTCTCGCGGAGCGGCTTGCCATGCGCAAGAGCGCTTACGCGGCGGTGTTCCGGGCGCTCGCCACGCTGGCAAACGCGCCCGCGATGGACGTGTCCGATACGAGCGTCGAAGATCCCGATGATCTCGCGGCGCTGGATGCGGCATGGGAAGAAGCGGCGGTGCATTTCGGCCCCGGTGAACAGATCGACAGTTGCGGAACCGATCGTCTGCGGACCCGCCTGCGCGCCGCCACCCGCGACGCCGCGTCCGTCTGAGGATATGGAACGATGAGCTTCTATCTGAACAGCATCCTGTATGGCTGGTACCCCTATGTCTGCCTGACGGTTTTCGGCCTCGGCAGCCTGGTGCGCTTCGATACCGCGCAATACACCTGGCGCAGCGGATCAAGCCAGTTGTTGCGGAAGCGACAGTTCCGCTGGGGCTCCAATCTGTTCCATGTCGGCATCCTGGTCGTCATCGGCGGCCATTTCGCCGGCTTCCTGATGCCCGACTGGGCCGTGGACTGGCTGATCAGCCCGGCCCAGCACGAGCTGCTCGCCATGGTCGTGGGTGGGCTCGCCGGGTTGATCGCGATCATCGGGCTGTCGTTGCTGATCCATCGGCGATTGACCGATCCGCGCATCCGGGCCACCAGCCGGCGATGGGATATCGCGATCATCCTGATGCTGTGGGCGCAGTTGGCCCTCGGCCTGCTGACCGTTCCGGTTTCGGCGCTGCACATGGACGGCGCGCTGTTCGTGACGTTGGTCGCCTATATCAAGGGTATCGTGCTGTTGCACCCGGGCGTGGCCGATCTGTTGGTCGGCACGCCGTTGATCTACCGGCTGCATATCCTGCTCGGGTTCACGATCTTCCTGGTCTCGCCGTTCACCCGCATGGTGCATGTGTGGAGCGCGCCGGTCTGGTATCTCGGCCGCACCGGCTTCCAGGTCGTGCGCAGCCGCCGCCCGGCGGGAAATCGGGCGCTCGCGGTCGCCGATCTCGCGGCCCGGACCGGACTGACGAAACCAGGTCACGAGACGCTTCCGCGCTCCGGGACGGGGGATTGAGCCATGCAGACCGTCACGGTCAACGATATCGCCATACCGCACGCGACCATCGCGCGGGAGGTGCAGAATCACCAGGCCGCATCGCCGGCCCGCGCGTGGGAACAGGCAACCCGGGCTCTGGTGATCCGGGAATTGCTACTCCAACGCGCGCGTGCGCTCGACCTCGCAGCCGATCCGCGCACCGAAGACGGGGCGCGCGAGACGGACGAGGAATCCCTGATCCGATTGCTGCTGGAACGCGAGGTCGTGACGCCGAAGGCCGATGAGGAGGTCTGCCGCCGATACTACGACAGCAACCCGGCGCGCTTCCGCAGTCCAGACCTCTTCGAACCGGCGCATATCCTGCTCAAGGCCCGCCGCGGCGATACCGATGCCTACGTCAAAGCCGAAGCCCAGGCCATCGCAGTGCTCGCAGAACTGCAACAGCACCCGGACAGGTTCGAACACCTCGCACGGAGCCTTTCCGATTGCGCGTCGGCGACAGAGGGCGGGCGACTGGGACAGATCGTGCGGGGCGAGACCACCCCCGAGTTCGAGACCGTCCTGGTCGCGATGCAGCCGGGCCGGATCTGCCCCACACCGGTGTGCACGCGCTATGGCCTCCACGTGCTCCGTCTGGATCGCAGGATCGAAGGTAAGACTTTGCCGTTCGAGGCCGTCCGGGCCCGGATCGCCACTTATCTGGAAGAACGCACATGGCGTCGTGCAGTCGCGCAATATATCGCGTTGGTGGCGGGGCAGGCGCGGATCGCTGGTTTTGATCTGCCGGCCGCCACGTCGCCGCTGGTGCAATAGGGGGCGGCCATGCTCGGCGACATCCTGGGTGCACTGACGGACGCCATCTCTGCCGAGGCCGCCCTGGCCGCCGTCGGCGATCCTGCCGTCGTGGCGCGCGTCCGGCGGGATGCCGCGGCTGAAGGCATCGGCGTTGGCACATTCGTGGCTTGCACGGTCCGCCACATTCTCGACCATGCGGGGGAAGAGGTCTGGCTGGATCTTCTCGGCCGTATGTCCGGCTCACCGCGACCCGGCGTCGCCGCATTGGAAGTCATGCTGGCCCGCGCGTTTCCGCAGCCGGTCGCCACCGGCATCAAACCGCATCGGTCGTGAACGCGTTCGCCTTCGCAGGTGGCTGCCCGGCGGGGGGTCTTTCGAGGTCGCGTTGACCCGGGTCGTCTGCGGGGGCTCGTGATCACAGCATATTTTACTGGTGCGTGTTGGTCGCTCCGACCTCGTCGAATGCGCGATGTCAACGACGGTTGGATTCCAGGCCAGTAAGGCGGAGTAAAAGCAGGCCATTGATCTTGTCGTTCAACGCCATGCAAAGGGCCCCGATCGGGGCCCTTTGCATAGCGTTGGCGTCCTTCCGTATCAGCCGGGGGTGATTTCGCCGGTGTCGGGATCGACGGTCTCGCCGGTGGCCTGGTTTTGCTCCGCCTTGGTGGCGGCGCGGTGCCGGCCGGCGGAATGCTTGAGGCGGTAGCTGTTGCCGCTCATGGTCAGGATGCTGACGTGGTGGGTGAGCCGATCGAGCAGCGCGCCAGTGAGCCGCTCTGACCCCATCACCGACGTCCAGTCCTCGAACGGCAGGTGCGAGGTAACGATGGTCGAGCCTCGCTCGTAGCGCTGGGAGAACGTCTCGAACAGCAGCTCTGCGCCGGTCGGCGACAACGGCACATAGCCGAGCTCGTCGATGATGAGCAGCTTCACCGCCGGCAGCTCGCGCTGCAGCTTGAGCAGACGTCGCTCGTCGCGCGCTTCCATCAACTGATTGACCAGTGCGGCGATGGCGGTGAATGCGACTGAGAAACCTTTCTGGCACGCCGCCAGGCCCAGTGCGAGCCCGACATGGGTCTTGCCGGTGCCGCTGTTGCCCAGGGCGATGATGTTCTCCCGGCGCAGAATGTATTCGCAGCGCGCGAGCTCAAGCACGAGCATCTTGTTGAGCCCTGGGATGGCGGTGAAGTCGAACGTGTCAAAGCTCTTGACCGCCGGGAACCGTGCCGCCCGGATCCGCCGTTCGACGGTCCGGCGCTCGCGGTCGATCAGCTCGAGCTCGATCAGCCTTAGCAGATAGCGGGGATGATCAACGCCGTCGCGGGCGCATTCCCGCGCGACTTTGTCATACTCGCGCAGCACGGTTGGCAGTTTCAGCTGCTTGAGGTGATGGGCAAGCAACACCTGCGGCGTGCCGCCCGTCGTTCCCGTCGGCATCGCATCGATGCTGGTCATGCCGCCCGCTCCGCAACCAGCGCCGCATAGTCGGCGGCCGACGTTGTCTTCACCGGCAAGCCTGGGTAGGTGGGGATAGGCCGCCAGATCGAGGCGGGCGGGGCGCCGCTCGATGCGGGCCAGCGCGATCAGCTTGACCGCGTCGAAGCCGATGGCACCGAGCCGGATCGCCTCGGTGACGGCGAACGTGACGATGTCTTTGGGCATGGCCTCCAGCAGCCGCAGCACCTGGATAAACTCACGCTTGCCGAGGTTGCCCATACGGGCTTCGAGCAGGTCGCGCAGATGCTGGAACACCTTCGGCAGGTCCCAGCCCTGCAATGCGGCGGCCTGGTCGAGCGCGTTCGGCTTGGTCTCGATCAGTGCCAGATAATGCAGCGGATCGGCCACGAACTCCCCCTCGCCATAGCTGCGAGGGTGCCGGGCGACGACAGCACCGCCGCACAGGATCACGACCTCGTCGACGAACCCCTTCACGATGACATTCTGGAAGCCATAGCGCGTCGGCACGGAGTAGTCGTTGCAGCGATAGCGGACGAGGGCGGTCGATGAGACCCGCCCGCTGCGCTTCTCGCATGGCTCCAATGCCACCGCGGGCAGATCACGCAGCACCGCGAGATCGGCCGCCAGCCGCTCGCCGATGCTCCCCGCATGCCGCCCAGCGTGATCACCCTGGCGGCCACGGCGGCGTTCGGTCAGCATGGTGTTCAGATCATCGAAGCTCGCCGCCTCCGGCATCGGCGTCATGAAGTTGGTCCGGGCGTATTTGACCAACCCTTCAACCTTGCCCTTGTCATTGCCCTTGCCCGGGCGGCCAAAGCGATCGGCGAACAAATAGTGGCTGACCAACTCGGTGAACGCCCGTGTCCGCTCACGCTTGCCGTCGCCGCAGATCTTGGCCACCGCGATCTTGAGGTTGTCATACAGGATCGACAGCGGCACGCCGCCGAAGAACCCAAACGACGCGACATGGCCGTCCAGGAAGGCCTCGGTCGTCTCGCGCGGATACGCCTTCACGAAGCAAGCGTCCGACTGCGGCAGATCCATATAGAAAAAGTGGATCTTCTGGCGCACGCCGCCGATCACCCCAACCGCCTCGCCAAAGTCCACCTGCGCATGACCCGGCGGATGCGCCAGAGGCACGAACGTCTCTCGGCCACGCGCTCGGCCGATCCGGACATAATCCTTCACCACCGTGTAGCCGCCAGCAAAGCCATGCTCGTCGCGCAGCCGCTCAAAAATCCGCTTCGCCGTATGCCGCTGCTTCACCGGCGCCCCTGGTCGAGCTCGAGGATCGCGTCGATCACCGGCAGCAGTGCGCCCAGCTTCGGCTTCGCCACAGGCGCCGTCCGTGTGTAGCCGGGCGGCAGCGAGAACCGGCACATCTTCAGCACCGTCTCGCGGCTCAGGCCGAAAACCCGGGCCGCCTCACGGCGGCTGTTACCCTCAATGAAAACAAAGCGACGAACGGCAGCGTAGACCTCTACGGCAAACATCCCCGGCCGCCCCCAAAGGGGACAGCCTAACCACTGGCCGGCTTTTACACCGCCCGCGTCAGCACAACGCCGACGCTCCATTGGCCTGGTTTGTCACCGCCCTGCACACGCGCTCGGGTCGGCCTTACCGCTGGCGCAGAGCAGGCAGCAAAGGCGTTCACCGTAGCACCGAACGATTACCTAATCAGCGCGATTATGTTACGAAAACGTGGGTGTTCACCCGTTCCAAGCCATTCAAATACTACCATCTCCGTGGTCACGATCTCCGCACCATTCCGCTCCATTCGCCGGATCGCGGCTTCCTTGCTTTCTGAACGACGCGAGCCGACCGCGTCGCGCGCGACATAGACGCGCCGGCCTGCATTCAGCAAACCCATCACGGTCTGCAGCACGCAAACGTGAGCTTCGCATCCTGCCACGATAAGGTCATGTCGATCCACGGTCGCTTCCAGAAAGCCAGCCGTGCGGCACGCATCAAACGTCATCTTGTGCACGAGGCGGCCGGTGTCGGATCGAAGCTCCGGCACCGTGCTGCCGAGGCCGTTGGCGTTCTGCTCGGTGAACAGGATCGGCACCTGAAGCATCTCCGCCGCATCGAGAAGGCGGCGCGCGTTGGCGACGACTTGGATGCCGTCATCGATCGCGGGCATGAGTCTAGACTGAAAGTCTACGACCAGCAAAGCTGAATTCTCGCGATTGATGGCTGGCATGCTTCGTGCCCATTCTCCAAAGATCTACGACATATTGTCCAGGCTTGCTCCAACCCGCGGCAGCGATGCATCCTCACCGATGGCGTAGGCCGCGAAGGGGCCCTTGACGATGCGCGCCCGTCCCCGGGGATGGCGCATCACCAGGAAGCCGACCAGCGCCAGATTGACGAGGGTGAACACCACGCCAGAGCCGAAGGCCGGCGCGTAGAAGCCGAAATGATTGTAGATACCCCCGGCAAACCAACTGCCGAATGCCATTCCGCTCATCGCGGTGAACAGTACCAGCGGGATGCGCCACGACGCCTCCTCCGGCGGGAACAGGTCGCGGATCGACACCACATAGGCGGGAATGATGCCGGCGAACCCGAATCCGTAGGCAGCGGCGACGACGAACAGCCCAGCCTCGTTCTGGGTCAGCAGAAAGGCGCCGATCGACACCGCCTGAAAGGCGGAGCCCGCGAGCACGGTCTTCAGCCCGCCGTGACGGTCGGCGAAGGCGCCCCAGAACTGCCGCGAGATGAACGCGCAGCCCAGCAGCACCGACAGCATCGTCGCCCCCGTCGCCGCGCCGATGCCGATGTCCCCGCAGAACGCCACCAGATGTGCCTGCGGGATCGCCATTGGCACACAGCAGCAGACACTCGCCGCGCAGATGATCGCCTGCACGACATTGGGCCGCAGCCCGAGCACGCGCGTCCGGGATTCCGGGATCGCCATATGCCGGGTTCCGGCATGCTCGTCTCCGGCGCCAAACACGTCCGGAGCCGGGTGAAGGAACAGGGTGGCTAGCGGCAGCACGCCTAGCAACACAACGCCCGCGTAACCCAGATAGGCGATCCGCCAGCCGGCCCCGGCGATCAGCCGCTCGAAAACAACGGGCCAAATCACCCCCGCGACGTATTGGCCTGACGAGATCAGTGCGATGGCGGTGCCGCGCCTCCGATCGAACCAGCGACTGACGTAGATCACCAGCGGTGGATAGATTGCTCCCATTCCCAAGAAGCCGATCAACACGCCATGCCCGACGAAAAGTGCCCACACGTGTCCGGTCGATGACAGCGCGAGCCCCGACGCGACCATGACGGTGCCCATCAGCACGCTGTTGCGAACCCCGATCCGATCGGCGAGCCAGCCCATGACGATACCGCCAAGCCCCGTCCCGATCCAGGTCAGCGCGCCGGCAAGCGCCAGGATTGAGCGCGATACACCGAGATCAAGCTCCATCGCCCGGAGCCCGACCACGATCAGCAGGGTCGAGCCGTAGGCCACCGAAAGGATCGCAAGCGTCACCCCGGCCGCGACCCACGAGGCGCGACTCTCGATCGAGGGCCGCTGGAGATCCGCCATGGACGAACCGAGGTCGTCCCGCATGAAGCAATTCCTACCGATTAAGTCTCAATGGTGGACGCGCACCGGGGCCGGCACCATTGCCCGGGCTTCATGCCAGCAATGCGGCCCGCCGTCTCCGGTGCGCCCCATGCTTCCTCCCGGTCCTCTCCCCTGATCCGCCCACACCGTTTCAGACCGGCACCAGCGACCGCCGTGGCTCTGGCGGCAGCTCGACACGGATCGGATCGCCAGGCCGTACCAGGCCTCCAATCAGGACGATGCCCATGACGCCCGCCTTGCGAATGAGCCTGCCGTGCTCGTCACGCCCGAGCACGGCAGCCATCAGACCCGGTTGAAAATCGTCCAACTGAGCGCAAGGATTGCGTAGGCCGGTCACCTCGACCGCCGCCCGATCGCCCAGGTGCAGCCGGGTGCCGGTCGGCAGCCCGAGCAGGTCGATGCCGCGCGTGGTGATATTCTCGCCAATCTGTCCAACCGATACGCGGAAGCCGGCGGTCCGCAGTTCGTCCAATAGCTCGTCGTGGACCAGATGAATCTGGCGCAGGTTAGGCTGGGTCGGGTCGCGTGCAACTCTTGAGCGGTGCTTCACGGTCTCGCCCATATGCGCATCGTCCTCTACCCCCAATCCGGGCAGAAGCCGGATGCTGCCCTGCGTCGCCTTACTGAACGTGTGTGTCGCGCTGCGGGACACCGCGGTTACTATGCCATTCATTGGCTTGCGCTCCTCTCTGGCAGACGGCACGGAACGAGCATGCGACAGATCGTCCGACGGCGTCCAGCGTGATAAGATCTGTCAGCCACGCGCCGGCGAACCATCAGAAACCTGTCGATCAGATGTTCCTCAGCCGGATGTAATGCGCTCCCCTACAGCGGAGCGCTTCGCCGCCGGACGGCCGATGTCGACCCGCCAGACCTCCGGCCCCTGCTCCAGGTAGCGCCACGAGACGGCGCCGTGATGCTCGGCTTCGAGTTGGTAGTAGAATGGTCGCGGATCGTGGTCGTTTACCAGCTCAAACTTCGCGCCGGCCGCCAACGCCTCATACGCGGCGAAAATGCGCTGGTGCCGCTCCGCGGGCACCAGCGTGCGCACGTCCAGAATGCAAGTTTCACTCATGGTCTGTATCTCCTTGGTTAGGGGGCGAGCCTGACCTTACAGTCCATAGTATGTGGCGCCGCAGTCAGCCGTTCTGCTTCCCGCCTGTGGTGAAGGCGCGGCAAGGACCTGCCGGGCGCGGCAATACGGCAAGCCCTCTCGACGGTATCGCCGCGGGCGAGCAGCGCCGGGACCAGCGGGCCGTTGCGGCCGCCAATCTCATCCGTTGCAGGACCGAGCGCGGTTACGATTAAAATGGTTGCACCACCACCATGATGACGATCAGGCCCACCAGAACAACGGGGACCCCCGCAGCCACCCGGTAGAAGCCGGGCGCCCTGATATTATGACCGTCGCGGAAATTGCGGCGCCATTTCGACAGCGCCCCGTGGAACGCGCTCATCAGCAGGACGGCGATGAGCTTGGTCCACCACCAGCCGGCAGACCAGGACATGGCTCCCGGTGTGAGGATCAGGACGGTGCCGAACGACCATGCGGCAATCATGGTCGGATTGATCGCAAGCTTCATCAGCCGCCGCTCGACGTCTGACAAGCGCGGGGCAGCCGGATCGCTCCCGGAACACCGCGCATGCTCCACATAGAGCCAGGGCAACGTGAGCATGCCAGCCATCCACAGGATCACGGAGATTACGTGCAAGGCCAAGGTCAGGCGATAGAACGGCAGGAGGGCGTCGATCATGGGAGCACCATCTACCGTGCCACGAAGGCCTTCTCGATGACGAATTCGCCGGGTCGGCTGAGGCTGCCCTCCCGGAAGCCGCGCCCGACCAGGAGCGCACCCAGATCCGCGAGCAGCGCGGTGCTGCCGCAGATCATCGCACGGTCAGTCGCTGGGTCGAGTGGTGGCAGCCCAAGATCCGTGCCCATCTTGCCGCTCTCGATCAGCGCGGTGATGCGCCCTGGCGTCCGGAACGGCTCGCCTGTCACGCTCGGATAATAGATCAGCCGCTCGCGCACCATGTCACCGAGCAGTTCATGCCGTGGCAACTCTTGCGAGATGTGCTCGGCGTGGACCAGTTCGCTCACCAGGCGGCTGGTATGGGTCAGCACCACGCGATCAAACCGCGCGTAGAGATCGGGGTCCTTGATCAGACTCAGGAACGGCGCAAGACCGGTCCCGGTCGCAAAAAGATACAGCGTGCGGCCGGGCAGCAGGCTGTCCTGCACCAGCGTTCCGGTCGGTTTGCGCCCGATCAGAACCGCCGCTCCCGGCGCGATGTGCCGGAGCCGCGACGTAAGCGGGCCATTCGCCATCTTGACGCTGAGGAACTCGAGCGTCGCGTCGTAAGGGGCGCTGGCCATGCTGTAGGGCCGCAGCAGCGGGCGGCCGTCCACCATGAGGCCGAGCAACGTGAACTGGCCGCTCTGGAAGCGAAATCCGGGGTCGCGGGTGAGGGTGAAGCTGAACAACCGCTCGGTCCAATGCCGCACGCCGACCACTGTCTCTGTGCTCAGAAGGACCGGGAGTGCAGGCGCCGTACGATCACCGCCCTCTGGATCAAGCGACTGGGCCGCTGAAAGCCCCGCATCCTCAGATATCAGTTGGGTGGAATGGTGCATGCGTGCCCTCACATCGCTCGAACCGGAAGATAGTCACGATTTGGCTAAGGTCGCTCCCATCAAGACATACCGGCCATCCTGTTCGGCTGGCGCCGGGGTGAATGTTGCAAGCGGTTCACGAACGATCCTCTTGCGGGGAGCTGCTACCACATCGGCACATATGTACCCGTGAATACCCGCCGCTACCGCGCGCCCATCACGGATCGCCCACACCGCGAGTGACGGACCGCGCGCGAGATCACCGGCGGCGAAGACGCCCGGGAGATTTGTCGCACCCGTCTCCGGGTCCACCTTAACGACACCGTTCTCATTCGTTATCAGGCCTTCGGCGCCATACGCTGCCGGGGGTTCCGGTTGGCTCCCGGTCGCGGCAAGGATCATATCAGTATCGATCGTCCTCCGTTCTATCTCGTGTCCGGCCGTATTGCTCCGCCGTACCACCAGTCGGCCACCTTCATCCACTCCACACGAACCGACCGCCGCCTCGACCATCGTGATGGTGTTCGGCAGGTAGCTCTCGGTCTCTGTCTGCCAGAGAACCTGCACGCCCCCGGCCTGCGCCTTGTTCAGCTCTCGACGAGACCCGGAACGGTCGAGTTCGCCACGCCGATAGAGACAGATCACGCCCAGACAACCTTGACGTAAGGCGGTGCGAACGCAGTCCATCGCCGTATCGCCGCCACCAATGACGATGACACGTCGGCCGCGGGCATCGAGACGCGCTAGGTCAACTCCGTCGGGCAGGGCAGCGCCTGGCTCCTGCATGCTGGCCAGCAGATAGGTCAGGCCATCGATCAACGTCCCTTCGCCCGCGCCGGGTAGCGCCGGTCGGATCGCCCGGTAGGCACCCAGCGCCAGCAGGATTGCGTCGTGCCGAGATGCGAGCCCGGCCAAGGTCGCGTCCCGGCCCAGCGCGAAGCCCCCGATAAAGCGGGCGCCGGCATCGAGGACGAGTTGACCGCGGCGGGCGATGGCCGGCTTCTCGAGTTTGAACCCGGGGATACCGAACCGGAGCAGTCCGCCAGGCAAGCGGTGGCGATCATAGAGAGTGACGGCGTATCCGCGCGCCCGAAGTTCTTCGGCCGCGGCAAGACCGGCAGGTCCGGCTCCGACGATGCCCACATGGTGTTGCCGCTCGACGCGCGGGATACGCGGGCTCGCCCAGCCCCGCTCGAAAGCCAGGTCACCGAGAAACTGCTCCACCGCGCCGATCGTCACCGTGCCGTGCCCAGCCTGCTCCAGCGTGCAGGCCCATTTGGCTTCGCACAAACGGTCCTGGGGACAGATGCGACCGCAGATCTCCGGGAGATTATTGGTGGATTCGGCAAGGCGATAGGCTTCCTCGAACCGTCCTTCGGCGGTCAAC
>DATKQI010000335.1:0-3741 GCA_035532755.1 Acetobacteraceae bacterium | reverse complement strand
TGCTCGCGGGATCGACCGAGAGGCCGATGGGCTTCACGTTCCGCTTGTCCCACTCCGGCTTCAGCCGCGCGACCTCGGCAAGCTCGGTCGTGCAGACGGGGGTGTAGTCCTTCGGGTGGCTGAACAGCACGCCCCAGGAATTGCCGAGCCATTCGTGGAACTTGATGTGGCCTGCAGTGCTGTCCTGCTCGAAATCGGGGGCGATCTGCCCTAGCTGGATGGTCATCGGCGCGTTCTCCTTTGCGGCTGTCCGCTGCTCAGATTGCACCGCGCGGGGCCGGGATCAAGCGCACCGGCGACGATGGGAGAGACGCGGTGCGGCCCGGCGCGCAGGCAGCAGGTTTTGGCGCGGATGTGCGGGCGGGGAGGATTTTCTTCGGTGGCTCCGTTCAATGCACGGGCGGGGTCGGCCGGGGCTTGTCGGCCTTCTTGTCTTTCTTCGGCTTCTTGCCTTTCGCGGGCTTTTCACCGTGCGCGTGCCCGTCGTGCTTCGCCGGCTTTCCGGCCTTGGCAGGGGTTTCGTCAATGGTTGCCGCATCGGCGGCCGGCGCTTCGGCCCCGCTTCCCCGTGCCGGATCGAGCCCGCGCAGGAAGCTCGCCCGCGCGGAGGCGCCGGTGAGCAGGAACTGGTGATCCGACCCGCCGAGGATGAACCGCGCGCCGAGGCCGATGTAGCGGGCGGCGGCGTCCTGATCGTACACCCCGCCCATGCCCAGCACCTTGCCCGATGCGCGGCAGGCCGCGGCGACGGCGGCATAGGCGGCCCCGATCCGCTTGTGGCCGAGCTGGCCGGCAATCCCCATCTCGGCGGAAAGGTCCGAGGTGCCGATCATCAGCGCGTCGATGCCCTCCACGGCGGCGATGGCGGCCGCGTTCTCCACCGCCTCCTCGGTCTCGATCATCACGCAGACCAGGATTTCGGCGTTGATCGCCGCCTGTGCGGCATCCGCATCGGGCGGGCGGAACAGGAACAGGGCGGGCGGGCCGCCCCAGCTTCGGTGCCCGCGCGGCGGGTAGCGCAGCGCGGCGGCGACGCGCTTCGCCTCCTTCGCCGTATCGACATGGGGGATGACGATGCCCATGGCGCCGTTGTCGAGCATGCGGGCGGCGTCATCCAGCGCATCCTTGCACACCCGCACCATGGGGCTGACCCCGGTGGGCAGTGCCGCGAGGCAGATCTGGGTGGCTTCGTGCACCGACATCGCGCCGTGCTCGGCATCGATGAACAGCCAGTCGAACCCGGTGGCCCCGGCCAGCATCGCGGTGGCGGCGGAGCGCAGGTGGTGCACCCCGAAACCGATGGCGAGCCCCCCTTCATGCAGCTTCCGCAGCGCGTGGTTGTGCAGGATGGTCATGCCATGCTCCCTTGGGCCGCTCGCGGGCAGAGCATCACGGCGCGCGGCGTGCGGTCAACATGCCGATGACGAAAGGTGCGGCCTGTCCGCAAATTGTCACAAAACTTTCCGGTTGATCTGCGCCAGCAACGTCTCCAGCCGGTCCGCCTCCGCCGCCGGCTTGTCGGTGCGGATGCGGGCCACGCGCGGGAAGCGCAATGCGACGCCGGATTTGTGGCGGGCGGAGGCCTGGGCGGCGTCGAAGGCGATCTCCAGCACCATCGCCTTCTCCACCTCCCGCACCGGGCCGAAGCGGGCGGTGGTGTGGGCGCGCACCCAGCGGTCGAGCATCGTCAACTCCGCATCGGTGAAGCCGGAATAGGCCTTGCCTACCGGGACCAGCGCGCCGTCATCCCGCCACAGGCCGAAGGTGTAGTCGGAATAGAAGCTGCTGCGCTTGCCGTGGCCGCGCTGGGCATACATCAGCACCGCATCGACCGTCAGCGGATCGCGCTTCCATTTCCACCATGGCCCCTTCGGCCGGCCCGGCAGGTACGGGCTGTCGGCCCGCTTCAGCATCAGCCCCTCGATCGCCGCGGCACGGGCGCCGGCACGGATTTCGGCGAGATCACCGGGCGTGACGAAGGCGATCAGCGGCGAAAGGTCCATCCGCGCCGGGGCGGTCCGGGCGAACCACTCTTCCAGGCGGGCGCGGCGGGTGTCGAATGGCAGCGGGCGGAGGTCCTCGGCGGCGTCGAACAGGATGTCGTAGAGCCGCACGGCCGCGGGATGGCTGTCCAGCAGCTTCGGCCCCGGCGCCTTGCGGTTCAGCCGCTGCTGAAGGTCCGCGAACGGGGCCACCGCGCCATCGCGCATCACCAGCAACTCCCCGTCCAGCACCGCATGGAAATCCATGGCTGCCAGGACGTCCGGGAAGGCGGCCGAGATGTCCTCCGCCCCGCGCGAGAACAGCCGCGCGCCGCTGGGGCCGGCGACGATCTGCACGCGGATGCCGTCCCATTTCCACTCGGCGCGGAAGGCGGGCCAGTCGAGTGCGGCGAAATCGGCCGGTTCCAGCGGGTGGGCCAGCATCGGCGGGCGGAAGGTGGGGATGCCCTCGGCATCCGGCTTCGGCCCGCGTCCCTCGATCCAGGCGAACAGCGGCGCGTAGGGGGGTGCAAGGCCGTGCCAGACCTCCTCGATCGCGTCGATCTCAACCCCGCCGATCCCGGCAAGCGCGGTCTTGGCAAGCCGGGCGGAGGCGCCCACGCGCAGCCCGCCGGTGATGAGCTTCAGCAGCGCGAGCCGCACCGAAGGGCGGGAGGCGTCCAGCCAGCCGGAGACGATCGCGGGGAGTTCGGCCTTGCCCGCGGCGGCGAGCGTTCCGACCACCTCCGACAGGCGTGGCGGCGCGCCGGTGGGCTCTCCGGGCCAGGTCAGCGCCACCGTCTCGGCAAGATCGCCCACGTAATCGTAGGACAGCGCGAACAGCACCGGATCGGTGCGGGATTCGGCGAGCGTGCGGATCAGCGCCGGTTTGGCCGCCGCGAAGGCGAGGTCGCCGGCGATCGCCGCGAGGGCGAAGCCGCGATCCGGGTCCGGCGCGGTGGTGAAATAGCGGCGCAGCAGGGCGATCTTGGCGCCGCGGGCGGGGGTGAAGACCAGGCGCTCCAGCAGGGCGGAAAAGGCGATCATGCGGGTGGCGCCTCCCCTTCCCCATCGTCGGCATCTTCCTCTTCGCCATAGCCGATCAGCCGCAAGGCCCGGCCGCGAATGCCACGCTGGCCGAGCACATGGATCAGCGCATCCTCCCGCCCATGCGTCACCCACACCTCCGGGGCGGCCACGTCGCCGATCGTGGCGAGCAGTTCGTCCCAGTCCGCGTGGTCGGAGATCACCAGCGGCAGCTCCACGCCACGGGATTTCGCGCGCTGGCGCACCCGCATCCAGCCGGACGCGAGGCACGCCACCGGATCGGCGAGGCGGCGGGCCCAGCGGTCGGCGATCGCGCCGGGCGGGGCGAGCACGATCGCGCCCTGCAACTGCGCTTTCGCCGTGCCCGCAACGGGCCGCAGATCGCCCAGCTTCACGCCGAGGCTTTCGTACAGGGCGCACAATCCGGCGAGCGCGCCGTGCAGGAAGATCGACCGGTCCCACCCCGCCTGCCGCAGCAGCGCGATCAGCCGCTGGCATTTGCCGAGCGCGTAGCAGCCGATCACGTGCGTCCGCTCGGGGAACAAGGCGACGGAGGCGAGCAGCCGAGCCACCTCGGCATCGGCCGGCGGGTGGCGGAACACCGGCAAAGCGAAGGTCGCCTCGGTCACGAACACGTCGCACGGCACCGGAACGAACGGCGCACATGTCGGGTCGGCCCGGCGCTTGTAGTCGCCGCTGACCACGGCGCGCG
>DATKQI010000334.1:0-4490 GCA_035532755.1 Acetobacteraceae bacterium | reverse complement strand
GCGGCCCTGCCGGTTGGCGGCGAGCCAGCCGTCGGCGGCGAGGCGGGAGATGGCGGTGCGGACCACGCCTTCGGACAGGCCCATGCCGCGGCAGATGGCGAGCAGCGAGGACAGCGCGAGGCTGCCGCCGCGCGGGGCGATCGCGTCGCCATAGAGGCTGACGATGACCGAGCCGGTGCGGGAGGGCTGCGTGCGCAACCGGTCCAGGATGCCGGCGAGCTGGGGTGTGTGCATCGGCCTACCGCTCCCGCGCCGCCTTGTAGCCGGCGACGAAACGGGCGAGCGTATCGGAGACCTGCCCGCGCGGCAGCATCGCCTCGATGAGCTGGAATTTCCCGCGCGCGGCATGCGCGGCGGACAGCGCGGCGGCCAGTTCGGCGCGGGTGCTCACCCGGGCGCCCTGGCCGCCGAGATCGTCGGCAAGGCGGGCGAAATGCCAGTCGTCGAGGTCGTTGAAGCGGGATTCGGGCTGGAACACGCGCAGCATCTCCCAGCTTGCGTTGTTGAAGACGATCACGATCGGGTCCCATCCGTAGCGGCGGCAGTTGCCGAGTTCGAAGCCGGTCATCTGGAAGGCGCCATCCCCCACCAGGATCAGCGGCCGGCTGCCGGTCGCGACCATCACGCCGAGTCCGGCCGGCACGCCGTAGCCCATGCCGGCGTAGTAGCCGGGCGCGACGAGGGAGGTGTTGGCGATCTCCATGGCGGTGAACAGGCAATCGCCCGTGTCGGCGGCGATCGGCATCGGGCCGTGTTTGGCGAACAGGTCGTTCACCGCGCAGGCGATGTCCGACGGGGCGAGCGGAGTGTCGTCGGCGACCAGCCCGTGCGGGTAGTGCGCGGGGGCGAAGCTGCCGGCCGGCCATCGCGGCAGCGGGGTGGCGCGCGCCAGCAGCGCGTCCAGCAGGTCCGCCAGCGGGATGGAGGGATAGACGTGGTGGCCGATCCGCACTTCCCGGTTGAAGGCGAGCACCGCGCGGCGCATGTCGATCTTCTTCTGGGAAAGCGCGAAATTGGTGTCGCACAGGATCACGCCGAGCAGGAGCAGCGCATCCGATTCCTCCACCAGCGCGGTGATGCCCGGCTGGCCGGCCGCCCCCATGTAGGTGCCCGCCACCACGTCGGCCGCCTCGCTGAGCAGGCCGCGGCCCATGAAGGTGGTGACGGCGGGGATGCCGAGGCGGCGGGCCAGCTCCGCCGCCTGCCGCTCCACCCCGTAGCGGCGGATTTCCACATCGACCAGGATCACCGGGCGCTGCGCGCGGGCGAGGCGGGCGAGGATTTCCTCGGCGCATTCGGCCAGCGCCCCGGGCGCGGCCGGGCGCGGCGGCAGGGGCGGGACCGGGGTGACGGGTGCGCCCACGAGATCGCGCGGCAGCTCGATATAGACCGGCAGGGAGTGCTCGCGCGCCGAGCGCAGCACGCGGGCGATGTCGGCCGGCGCGGTGTGCGGGTCGGCCAGCACCGCCTGGTCGCAGGTGATTTCGGCGAAGATGCGGGATTGCGTGTCCAGCGCGCGGGCCATGTGGTGAAGCTGCCAGCCGGCCGCGCGTTCATGCACGCCGGGCGCGCCGGAGATCACCACCACCGGCACCCGCTCGGCATAGGCCCCGGCGGTGGCGTTCACGAGGTTGAACGCGCCCGCCCCCCAGGTGACGACCGCGGCCGACAGCCCGCCGTGGAAGCGCGCGGCGGCGTCTGCCGCGAAGCCGACCGCGGGTTCGTGGCTGAGGGTGTGGAACGGCAGGGTGCCGCTTTCCTCGATCACCTTGCAGAACGGCAGCACGAAATCGCCGGGAATGCCGAAAATCTCCCGCACGCCGTGCGCCTTCAGCGAATCGAGCAGGGTCTGGCCGAGTGCGGGCATGCAGCAGCGTCCTGGCTGGGGCCGTGCAATCTGCCAGAACCCGGCCGGCTGTTCCATGACCCGGCGGCGGCAGGCTTTCAGGCCTGGCGGATGGCCCGGAACGAGACCAGCTTGCGCCGCTGCTCATCCCACAAGGCGAGCCGGGGGCAGCGCAGGCTGGCGAGCAGCGTGAGCCGCCGGGCCTGCCGGAAGCGGGAGAACGCCTCGTGGCATTCCCGCAGGCGGTAGTTGGGGATGGTGCTGGACAGGTGGTGGATGTGGTGGAAGCCGATGTTGCCGGTGAACCAGTGGAGCGGCGCGGGCAGATCGTAGAAGGAGCAGCCTTCCACCGCCGCGGCGTGGAAATCCCACCGCGGGCGGGGTTCCCAATAGGCATCCTCGAACTGGTGCTGGACGTAGAACAGCCACACCCCGGCCGAGGCGGCCAGCAGCATCACCGGCAGGTAGCCGAACAGCAGCGGCTGCACCCCGACCGTGATCGCGAGCAGGCCGACCGACAGCGCGATGGTGGCGTTGGTGCCGAGAACGCTGACCCATTCCTGCCGCCCGCGCATCGCACCGCCCATCGGCAGCCGCAGGCGGACCAGGAACAGGTAAGCGGGGCCGACGCCGAACATCACCGTGGGATGCCGGTACAGCCGGTAGGCCATCCGCCGCCGCCAGGGCAGGGCGAGGTATTCCCGGACAGTGACGGTGGTGACATCGCCGATCCCGCGCCGGTCGAGATTGCCCGAGGTCGCGTGATGGACGGCATGGTTGCGCCGCCAGGACGCGTAGGGCGTGAGCGTGAGCGTGGCGAGCACGTGGCCCAGCGCATCGTTCACCCGGCGGGAGGCGAAGAAGGAATGATGCCCGCAATCATGCTGGATGGCGAACAGCCGCACCAGCAGCCCGGCCGCCACGGGGGCGAGCAGGACCGACACCCAGATGTGATGGTCGATGCCGGCGAACAGCAGCGCCATCACGCCCAGGAAGGGCAGCAGCGTGTTCAGCACCTGGATGGCGCCCTTGCGGTTGTCCGCCTTGGTGTAGGGTGCGATGACCTGCCGCCAATAGGGGGTGCCCCGATCGGCGAGCGTGTCGGCGGTGGCGGGCACGTCCGGTACGGGGGTGGCGCGGGTTTGGGGCATCGTGCGGCTTCAACCAGGATGAACGTCGGGGTGGGGGGAATCATTGCGGGCTGTCGCATCGCCCGGCAGCGGCGAGGTGGGAAGACCACCTGCCTGGGCCGATCGGGGCTTCCCTTACTCCAATCGGCCCGCCGGCGCCACCGCACCCCGGCGCGCCGGCCCCTTCGGCCGCAAGGGGTCACGCGATCTTGCGGTGGCGCGGCCCCGTTTGCGATGACGCAGCCCTGTCCGGGATGGAAGGATGCCCGCATGACCGAAATTTATGTGGATGCCGATGCCTGCCCGGTGCGGGACGAGATCTATCGCGTGGCGGGGCGGCATGGCGTCGGGGTGTTCGTGGTTTCCAACGGCTCCCGCCCGATCCGCCCGCCCGGGATGCCGCATGTGCGCATGGTGATCGTGGCCGAAGGGGCGGACGTGGCGGATGACTGGATCGCCGAACGCATCACCGCCGCCGATCTGTGCGTGACGGCCGATATTCCGCTGGCCGCGCGGTGCCTGGCGAAAGCCGCGCGCGCGCTTTCGCCCACCGGGAAGCACTGGACCGGGGACAATATCGGCAATGCGCTTGCGGGGCGCGAGGTGGCGCGGCACCTGCGGGAGATGGGCCTGAAGGCGGGCGGCCCGGCGCCGCTGACCAAGGCCGACCGCTCCCGCTTCCTCGGCGCGCTGGAGACGGCCGTGCAGGCGGTCTTGCGCGATGGAGAGGGGGCGCGATGAAGAGGGCGCGCGCTGAAGAAGGGGGGGTGCGTGCGCGTGGACGCGGGCTTTCGCCGGAGTGACGGGAAGGGCTGGAAACGTGGCCAGCGGCACCCTTCGCCCGCCGCGTCGGCGAGAGGTCGACATCCAGGCCTGCCGCTTCGGAAGATCGGGAGCCCTGGACTCCGGCTTTCGCCGGAGTGACGGGAAGTCACAGGGAAAGGGAAATCGCCATGGAACGCCGCCGCTTAGGAGCATTGGAAGTCTCGGCCCAGGGACTGGGCTGCATGAGCACGACGCCGATCTACGGCACCGCGGACCCGGCCGGCGCGATCGAGACCATTCATCGCGCCGCCGAGGTCGGCATCGATTTTCTCGATACGTCCGATGCCTATGGGCAGGGCAGGGCAGGAACGAGGAACTGGTCGGCCAGGCCCTGGCCGGTCGCCGGGACCGATACGTCGTCGCGACGAAATTCGGCAACATCCGCACGGCGGACGGCACGCCGGGCGCAGACGGCCGGCCGGAATACGTCCGGCAGGCCTGCGAGGCGAGCCTTCGCCGTCTCGGCATCGGGGTGATCGATCTCTATTTCATCCATCGCGTCGATCCCGCCGTGCCGATCGAGGATACGGTGGGCGCGATGGCGCGACTGAAAGACGAAGGCAAGATCCGCTATCTCGGCATTTCGGAGGCCGCGCCGGCCACCATCCGGCGTGCCCATGCGGTGCATCCGCTCGCGGCATTGCAGACCGAATATTCGCTGTGGACGCGCGACGTGGAGGTGGAGTTGC
>DATKQI010000333.1:0-5022 GCA_035532755.1 Acetobacteraceae bacterium | reverse complement strand
AGCTGCTCAACTGGATGCGGCTCGGCATCGCCGTGCCCGCGCGCGTGGTGGATGTCTCCCGCATTCCGGGCCTCGACCGGATCGCGGAACTGCCGGGCGGGGGGCTGCGGATCGGCGCGCTGGTGCGGCTGAACGATGCGGCCCAGCACGCCGCGGTTGCGCGGGATTACCCGGTGCTGTCGCAATCGATCCTGAAGGCGGCATCGGCGCAGTTGCGCAACCTCGCAACCGTCGGCGGCAACCCGGTCCAGCGGACGCGCTGCCCGTACTACCGGGCGGAGGAGGCGCTGCCGTGCAACAAGCGCACTCCCGGTTCCGGCTGCGCCGCGCTGCACGGCGTGAATGACCGGCACGCGATCTTCGGCTGGACGGACGCCTGCGTCGCCACCCAGCCCTCGGACCCGGCGGTGGCGCTGGCGGCGCTGGATGCGCAGATCGTGACCGAATCGGAAAATGGCGGGCGGCGCATCCCCGCGCGTACCTTCCACACCCTGCCGGCGGACGGGCCGGAGCGGCACAACGTGCTGCGGCAGGGGGAGCTGATCGTCGGCATCGAGCTGCCGGCCCCGGCTCCGCGCTCGGCCTACGTCAAGATACGCGAGCGCGAATCCTACGAATACGCCACCGTCTCGGCGGCGGTCGCGGTGGAGATGGACGGCGAGGTGGTCCGTGCGGCCCGCATCGCGCTCGGTTCGGTGGCGCACCGCCCATGGCGGCTCGATGCGAGCGAGACGCGGCTCGCCGGCACCCGCATCGGCTCGCCCCAGGCGCGGGCGGCGGTCGATGCGGGCTTCGCCGACGCCCGCCCGCTGGCCCACAACGCCCACAAGGTGTCGCTCGCGCGCAACGCCGTGCTCCGCGCGCTCGAGATCGCGGGGGGAATGGCATGAGCCGTTGCACCCGCCCGGCATGCCCGCCCGGCCACGCCCTCCTCGTCACTCCGGCGAAGGCCGGAGTCCAGGCGTGCGGGTGGCGGACCTGCGCGGCGCGCCTGGATGCCGGCCTGCGCCGGCATGACGGGTGGAGTGCGTGTTTCGTGGTGGACAAGGTGCGGCGGGCGCCGGCCTTCGCCGGCATGACGGCAGGGGGAATGGCATGAGCATCATCGGCCAGCCGCTGCCGCGGCCCGAAGGCCCGGCGAAAGTGACCGGGCGCACCCGCTACACCGCCGACCAGGCGCACGCGGGCATGCTGCACGCGGTTCTCGTCGGTGCGACGATTCCGGCGGGGCGGGTCGTGTCCATCGACGTGCGGCCGGCCTTGCGGGCCGCCGGCGTGGTCCGGGTGCTCGTCGCGGCCGATCTGCCGGCCATGGGCAAGGCGCCGGTGCCGCCGCTCGCGGTTTCCGCGATGCCGATGCAGGGCGACGAGATCCGGCACGAGGGCCAGCCGATCGCCATCGTGCTGGCCGAAACGCTGGAAGCGGCGGAGCATGGCGCGGCCCTCGTGCACGCCGCATACGCCCCGGCGGCCTTCCTGCCGGTGGGCACGGAGGCCGTGCCCCCCGATCCGGCGCGCGCGATGCTGTTCGCCGAACCCGAGCTCGACAAGGGCGACGCCGATGCCGCCATCCGCACGGCACCGCATCGTTTCGAGGGCGAGTACACCCAGCCCTCGCGCCACCACAACGCCATGGAGCCGTACGCCTGCCTCGCCGCCTGGGATGGCGATGCGCTGAGCGTGCATGCCACCGTGCAGCACGCCACCAGCCTGCAATTCGTCCTGGCCGCGGTGTTCGGCCTGCCGGCGGAAAGCGTGCGGGTGATCTGCCCGCATACCGGGGGCGGCTTCGGCTCCAAAGGCTATGTCTGGCCCTACCAGATTCTCGCCGCCGCCGCCGCGCGCGTGGCCGGGCGGGCGGTGAAGCTCGTGTGCCGGCGGTCGCAGATGTACGACAATGTTGGCTACCAGCCGCTGATCCGCCAATCCGTGGGGATCGGCACCGATGCCGAAGGCATGCTGCTGGGCCTGCGGCACGAGGCGGCCAACGTCACCTCGATCACGGATGATTTCGTGGAGTTCGCGACCGCCGCCTCCCGCAGCTTCTACGCGACCCCCAACCTCAAGCTGCGCCAGCGGGTGATCCGCGCGCATGTGAACCAGCCGACGCCGATGCGCGCCCCGGTGGAGGGCCCCGGCATCTGGGCGCTGGAAAGTGCGATGGACGAGCTGGCGCATGCGCTGCGCCTCGATCCGCTCGATCTGCGGCTGCGCAACATCGCCGAGGCCGACCCGGTCTCCGGCAAGCCGTGGTCTTCGTGCAAGCTGCGCGAGGCGTATGAGGAAGGTGCGGCGCTTTACGGCTGGCGCGCGCGCAGCCACGGCGCGCGGGATGGCCACTGGCGGATCGGCCACGGCATGGCGAGCTGCAGCATGGGCACGTTCCGCTTTCCGGCGAAGGCGCGCGTGCGGCTGCTGAAGGACGGCTCGGCGGTGGTGGAGACCAGCACCCACGATATCGGCTCCGGCACCTTCACGATCATGCCGCAGATCGCGGCCGACACGCTCGGGCTCGATCCGGCGCGGGTGCGGCTCGAAGCCGGCGATACGCGGCTGCCGGTGGCGGGGCCGACCTACGGCTCCTCCTCCACCATGGGCACCGGCTCGGCGGTGCTCGCGGCGGCATTGCAGGTGCGGGAGAAGCTGGCGCGGCTGACCAATCTGCCGCCGGGCGCGGAAGCCATGGCGCAGGCCGGGCTGGACGAAGTGGTGGGAGACGGCAGCTTCGATCTGCCGGGCGGCGCGCAATTCGAGGAAGGCGGCGCCGGCACGGCGTATGCGATCCGCACCTTCGGCGCGGTGTTCGTGGAAGTGGGGGTGGACCTGGAACTGGGGCTGCTGCGGCTGCGCCGCGCGACGGGCAGCTACAGCGTGGGCCGGATCATCAACCCGCGCACCGCCCGCAGCCAGATGACCGGCGGGATCATCTGGGGCTGGGGCATGGCGGCGATGGAAGCCTCCGTGCATGAACCCGCCCTCGGCCGCTGGCTGTCGAAGAACCTCTCCGGCGTGGCGATCCCGGTGAACGCCGACATCCCGGCCGACATCGCGACGCATTTCGTGGACGAGGTGGATTTGCACGCAAGCCCGCTGGGGGCGAAAGGCATCGGCGAGATCGGCGCCACCGGCGTGGCCGCGGCGGTGGCGAACGCGGTGTTCGACGCGACCGGGAAGCGGGTGCGCGACCTGCCGATCCTGCCGGAGAAGCTGGTGGACATGGCGTGAGGCCGGGGGGCGAGCGGGCCGCCTCGCCACCCAGGTTCCGCCGCCTGAATGCCTGGACCCCGGCCTTCGCCGGGCGGAAGCCTTGACGTCTGCGCTATCATGCAACATATGAAGTTGCATGAAACGCGATAGCCGATTGTCAGGCGTGCTCCACGTCCTGCTGCACATGGCGGAGCAAGATGGTCCCGTCACGTCCGAGGTGCTGGCGAAGGCGATGGCCACCAACCCGGTGGTGATCCGGCGGATCATGGCCGGCCTGCGGGACCGGGGATATGTCCGGTCGGAAAAAGGCCATGGCGGCGGATGGTCGCTGGCGTGCGACCTGCCGGCGGTGACATTGCGCGACATCTACGCCGCACTCGGCAACCCCTCGCTTCTCGCCATCGGCAACCGGACGGAGGCGCCCGGCTGCCTCGTCGAACAGGCGGTCAATGCCGCCCTCGATCAGGCCTTCCACGATGCGGAGGCGCTGCTGGTTTCGCGCCTTGGCGAAGTGACGCTGGCCATGCTGAGCGCGGATTTTCACCGCCGCCTCGTTGCCCGCGGCGGCTCTCATCATCTGGAGACTGTCCATGCGTCATGACGCGATCATCATCGGCGGCAGCTTCGCCGGGCTGTCGGCGGCGCTGTATATCGCCCGCGCGCGGCGTTCGGTCTGCGTCATCGACACGGGATCTCCGCGCAACCGCTTCGCGGCACATTCCCACGGCGTCTTCGCCCAGGATGGCAGCGAGCCGGGGGCGATGCTCGCCACCGCCCGATCGCAGGTCGCGGCGTATCCCACGGCAACCTTCATCGCGGGCGAAGCCGCCGGCGCGGCGCGGGAGGCGGATGGATTTTCGGTCCGGCTGGTGACGGGCGAAGCGATCGAAAGCGCCCGGCTGGTGCTCGCCTTCGGGCTCACGGACGAACTGCCCGCGATTCCGGGGCTTGCCGAACGCTGGGGGCATTCCGTGCTCCATTGCCCCTACTGCCATGGCTACGAGTTCAGCGGGCGGCGATTGGGCGTGCTGAACGTCTCGCCCATGTCGGTCCACCAGGCCATGCTGATCGCCGAATGGGGGCCGACCACGCTCTACCTGAACGGTGCTTCCGAGACCGATGATGCGTCGCGCGCGAAGCTGCGGGCGCGTGGCGTCACCATCGAGCCGGCGGCGGTGAGCGCAGTGCATGGCGATGGACCCCGGCTATCCGCGATCGAACTTGCCGATGGGCGGCTATCGGGCGTGGATGCGCTGTTTCTCGGCCCGCGCACGCGCCTGAACAGCGGGATTGCGCAGCAGCTCGGCTGCGCAATGGACGAGGCCCCCCTCGGCCCCATCATCCGCACCGACTCCCAGAAGATGACGACGGTGCCCGGTGTCCTTGCCGCCGGCGACATCACCCGCGGCGCCCATAACGTGACATGGGCCTGCGCCGATGGCGTGATGGCCGCCATGGCGGTGCACCGCTCGCTGATTTTCTGATGCGCCCGTGACTCTTTGCATGGCGCGCCGCCGCCCGCCAACCCGGCGCGCGATCCCGGGGCGCGCCCCGGGATCAGAGCCCGAGGTCGGTCAGGCCGGGGTGGCCCTCGGGCCGCGGGCCTGTCCGGTCCCAGTGGTATTTCCGGTCGGCGGCCGCGATTGGCAGGTCGTTGATGCAGGCGTGGCGGACGCGCATCAGGCCATGCTCGTCGAACTCCCAGTTCTCGTTCCCGTAGGAGCGGAACCAGTTGCCCGAATCGTCATGCCATTCGTAGGCGAACCGGACGGCGATCCGGTTGTCCCGCCAGACCCAGAGTTCCTTGATGAGGCG
>DATKQI010000332.1:0-3215 GCA_035532755.1 Acetobacteraceae bacterium | reverse complement strand
GGCTCCGCGCTGCGCCATGCAGCGTCGCTCGCCGCGCGGCGGGGTGCCGCCACGCTTGGGCGGCTGCAGCCGGCCCCGATCATGGCGCAACTGCGCGAATCCCGCACCCGCCTCGCCGGCCTGTCGGCCCGGCTGGAGGCGGTGTCCTACAACGCGGTGCTGGCGCGCGGCTTCGCCCTCGTCACCGCGCCCGACCACACGCCGCTCACCCGCGCCGCCGCCATCGCCCCGCGGGCGAAGCTGCGGCTGCAATTCGCCGACGGCACGGTGGGCGCCACCGCCGACGGCCCCGCGCCCCGCCAGCCGAGCCTTGATCTGTAGGCGCCGGCCGCATCATCCGGCCTGCCCGCGCAGCAGCGCCTGGGCGGTATCCCAGATGCCCCCCACCACCTCGCCCGCCGGCCGCGCCTGCGCCAGATGCGCGGCCTGTCCGGCCCAGGCCTGCATGCGCTGAAGATCGCCGGCACGCGCGGCCGCCGCGCGCATCCGCGCGGTCAGCCCGCGCTGCACGGGATAGGGCGCGGGCGGCGGCGCATCGTCCGCCGCCGCCGCGCGCGTGTACTCGGTCCCGATCGCCCGCCCCAGCCGGCCGCTGAAGGCGCGGGTCAGCCCGGTGGCTTCGGGTTCGAGCGAAGCCAGGGCGTCGGCCCAGGCCGGGTTCGTTCCGGCTTCCGGGCAGCGCAGGAAGACGGTGCCGATCTGCACCGCGCTCGCGCCCAGCATCAGGGCGGCCGCCACGCCACGCCCGTCGGCAATGCCGCCCGTCGCGACGATCGGAATCGATATCCTGTCCGCCAGCCGTGGCAGCAGTGCGAACAGCCCCACGCTGTTCCGCCCGGCCGAGGCCGCATCGAACGCGCCACGATGCCCGCCAGCCTCGGCCCCTTGCGCGACGATGGCATCCGCCCCCGCGGCTTCAGCTGCCAGCGCCTCCGAAAGCGTGGTCGCGCAGGCGAACCAGGCGATGCACCGCGCCTTCAATTCGGCGACGAACCCGGGCGGATACAGCCCCATGATCGAGGATGCGGCGGACGGCGCAGCCGCAAGGATGGCCGCGCACTGGCCGGCGAAATCAGGCGGCGCCGCATCGGCGGCCTCCGGCGGAACCTCCGGCCCCCAGCGGCCGAGAAAATCGCATATCCGCGCCTCGGCATCCGCGTCGCGTACGGGTGGCGGATCGGGAATCCAGAGATTCAACTGGAAGGCGCCGCTGCTCCCCGCCCGGAATTCCGCGGCCCAGGCGGAAATCTCCGCCGGGGTCGACAGAAGCGCCCCCATCGCGCCCATGCCGCCGGCGTTCGCCACCGCGGCGGCGAGGCCGGCGGGGCAGGCGCCCGCCATGGGTGCTTCCAGGACAGGCACGCGCAGCCCGAAGCGTTCGCAGAACGCCGCCGCGCGGGCGCGCGGGTCTTTGCTGTTCATGTCTCGCTCCGGCATGCGGTCTTCTTCCTTGCAGGTTCGGCCGTTCCGATCCCCGTGGCCCGAAGATCGATCGCGAAAGCCGACAGCAGGGCCGCGGCTCCAAGGGCGTAGAGAAGCGCATAATCGCCCGACCGGGTCAGCAGGAAGGAGAAGCCATAGGCGGCAACCGCCTGTCCGAGCGCGAAGGCGACGGTCGCGATGCTCCAGGCCGCCTGCCGGTCCCGCGGCCGGGCCGTCAGCTCATGAATGCGGCCGAGCACCAGCGGCGCGATGCCGGGCACGAACGCACCGACAATGAAGCTGGACATGAAAAGCCCGATCAGCCCGGCCGGTGCCGCCAGCAGCACGACGGAAGCGGCCTGGATCAGGAACCCGATCCGCAGCGCCCGGCGAAACCCGGCCCGGTCGGCCAGATATCCCGCCAGCACGGGGCCGGCGAGCGCGCCGCAACCGAAGACGACCCACGCCTCCGCGCCCACCCCCATCCCCCGCCCGAGGCCGCGGACCACGAAATCCACCAGGAAGAGCATGTGCGGCACAAGCCCGACGGCATTCAGCCCGTACTCCACGTACAACGCCGTCAGGACAGCGGGCCGCTGCCGGGCCGCCGTGCCTGCGGGGGCTGGTTCCCGCGCCTGCGGTTCCGGCCATCCGCGCCATGCGCCCGCGGTCAGCAGCAGGGCCAGCCCGCCCAGGCCGACCCAGGTCAGCCCAAGCCCGCCGCGCAGCAGCAGGGGCACCAGGGTTCCCGACGCCGCGATGCCGAGCCCGACGCCGGCAAAGATCACCCCGACGGCCAGGCCGCGCCGTTCCGGCGCAATCCCAGGCAGCACCGCCGGCGCTGCGAGAACCATCAAGGCGCCGCCGGCGAGCCCCGAGATGAAACGCCAGGACAAGAACCAGGCGAAGTCGATCGGATTCGCGCAGGCGAAAAACGTTGCCGTCGCCAGAACCATCATCGCCCGCAGGACCGCGGTCGTGGAAAACCGCGCAGCCATCGTCCGCCCCAGCATCGCGCCGGCAAGGTAGCCCGAGAGATTCGCGGCCCCGAGATACAGCACCGCTCCCGCGGTGAACCAATGCGCCGCGATCAGCGCGGGGATCAGCGGCGTGTAGGCGAAGCGGGCAAGCCCGATCCCGACCAGGACGGCCGAAAACGCGGAGGCGACAGGCCGCCAGCCGCGCCCCGCGCCCTCACTCTCCGCCCGCGTCAATGAATGCTGCATCGCCGCCTTCCCGCTGCCGACAGGGCGAGGGATAAGGCATCGCGCGCATCAGGAAAAACGAACAAAAATGATGCGTGCTATCGCATATGAAGATAGCCACCTACTCGGCGGCCTGCGCGAACCCTTGCGCATGAATCAGCGCGAGGAATGCGCGCAGCGCGCTGGTGACGGCCCCGTCCCGATGCCGGATGAACTGCGTCTCCACCCAGGCCTCGTCGGCGGGCAACGGGTGGATGGCCACGGCGTGCCCGCGATACGCCTTTCCGACCACGCTTTTCGGCAGCAGGGTGACGCCGATTCCGGCGGCGCAGCAGCCGATGATGGCCTCGATCGTGCCGAATTCGAGGCGGCGGACGCCGGCGATGCCGCGTCGCGCCAGGATCTCCTCAAGCCGCTGCCGGTAGGAGCAGCTCGCCCGCAGGACCAGGATTTTCAGGCCGGGCCTGGCGAGGATGCCGTCGAGCGGCAGGCCGCCCGGCCCGGAAACCACCATAAGCTCCTCCCGGAACATGGTTTCCTCGTGCAGATGGGGGTGGTTCACCGGCCCGCAGACCAGCGCACCGTCCA
>DATKQI010000331.1:0-7803 GCA_035532755.1 Acetobacteraceae bacterium | reverse complement strand
CGGTTGCACAGGCTCACCGGCACGCTTTCCTCCAGCAGAACGGCGGCTATGGCGCGCGCCGCACCGCCCGCGCCCAGCACCAGCGCCGGCCCGGCCGTCGGGTCGATATCATGAGCGCGCAGATTGGCGACGAAGCCGGTGCCGTCGGTGTTGCTGCCGAGGATGCGCCCGTTCTGAAACACCAGCGTGTTCACCGCCCCGGCGCGGCGGGCGCTGTCCGCCACCGCATCGCACAGGGCGAAGGCTGCCTGCTTGTGCGGAATGGTGACATTCGCGCCCGCGAAGCCTGCCGCCTGCAAACCCCGTACGGCGACAGCCAAATCCTCCGCCCGCACGGCCAGCGGCAGGTAGGCGCCATCGATCCGATGCCGGTCCAGCCAAAAACCGTGCAGCCGGGGCGAGCGGGAATGTGCGACGGGCCATCCGATCACGCCGGAAAGCCGCGCCTGTCCGGTCAGGATGGGCATGCAGGCAGCGAACCATGCGCAGACGGCGGGATCAAGATCAGCCTAGCGCACGCCGCTCCGAAGGAAGCTCTGGACGAACTGGCGCTGGAAGATCAGGAAGGCGATCAGCAGCGGCGCGACGGACAGCAGCGTGGCTGCGGTGACGAGCGACCAGTCCAGCCCCTGGTCCGGCGTCGAGAAGATTGCCAGCTCCACCGTGAGCGGGCGCGTGGCGACGGAGTTCGTCACGATCAGCGGCCAGAGGAAGTTGTTCCAATGGAAGCTCACCAGCACGAGCCCATAGGCGATGTAGGTCGGGCGCGCGAGCGGCACATACACCCGCCATAGCCGCCTGATGACGCCGAGGCCCTCCAGCCGGGCCGCCTCATCCAGCTCCTGCGGCACCTGGCGAAACGCCTGGCGCAGCAGGAAGATGCCGAAGGCCGAGCCGAGATAGGGCAGGGCGATGCCGAGCAGCGAATCGACGAGCCCGAACGAGGCGGTGGTGCGGTAGTTCTCGATCATCAGCACATCGGGAGAGATCAGGAGCTGGACGAGCACCAGCGCGAACAGCACATCCCGCCCCGGAAACGACAGCCGCGCGAACGCGAACGCGGCCGGGGTGCAAAGCAGGAACTGCGCGGCCAGCGCGAGGCTCGCCACGATGACGGTGTTGAGCATCGCATGCGCGAAGGGCGCCGCATGCCAGGCGCGGACGAAATTATGCAGGGTGAGCGGCGCGAACAGATCGAACGACAGCCCCGCCGTCGGCCCGTGCAGCGCGCTCCATGCCGCCCAGAGCAGTGGCAGGATCCACATCAGCCCCAGCAGCCAGGCCCCGATCGTCTCGACGATGCTGGCGCGGGTTCTCATCGATAGTGCACCCGCCGCCCCAGCAGGGCGAATTGCATCAGCGCGACAAGCCCGAGGCCGGCCAGCAGCACCACCGTCAGCGCCGCCGCGTAGCCCGAATCCCAATACTGGAAGCCGACCTCATACACGTAATAGAGCAGAATCGTCGTGGCATTGTCCGGCCCGCCGTGAGTCATCACGATGATCTGGTCAACCAGCCGGAAGCTGTCGATCACCACGTTGATGAACACGAACAGCGTGGTCGGCGTGAGCAGCGGCCAGATCACGCGGCGGAAGAAGGTGAAGCGGGATGCCCCCTCAAGTGCCGCCGCCTCGCGCAAGGTGGGCGGCAGCGCCTGCAATGCGGCGAGGTAGAAGATCATGTAGAACGCAGCCTCGCGCCAGATCGCGACCATGATCATCGCCGGCAGCGCGGTTCCCGTCGAACCGAGCCAGTTCCAGTTGGCGAAGCCGAAGGGAGCGAGCGCGCGGTCGATCAGCCCGTAGCCGGGCGTGAAGAAGAACAGCCAGATGTTCGCGATCGCGATCATCGGCAGGATGGTGGGCGTGAAATAGGCAAGCCGCAGCATCGCGCGCCCGCGGATGCGCGCCCCCGTCGCCGCATCCACTGCGAGCGCCATGACCATCGCGAGCGCCATCGACACCGGAATGACCGTGGCGGCGTAGATCGCATTGTTGCGCAGCGCCTGCCAGAAAACAGGGTCCTTCACCATGGACCGGTAGTTCGTGAGGCCGATGAACGGCGGCGGCTTCCCATGCAGCGCCTGGCCGTGCAGGCTGGCCCAGAGCGTTGCGATCGTCGGGTAATGGGTGAAGGCGACGAGAGGCACGATCGCGGGCAGCACAAGCAGCCAGCCCGCGATCGCGTCGCGCCGCTTCGATCGTGTCACGCCTTGCGATAGGGCATGAGCACCCGCGCCGCCGTGGCCTGCGCTTCCGCCAGCGCCGCCTTGGGCGATTTCGCCCCCGCCAGGGCAGCCTGCAATGCCGAGTTCAGCGGCAGCGTGACCTGCTGGTTGGCATGCGTGGACAGTTCCGGCAACGCGTATTTCAACTGGTCGCGCGCGACCGCCGCCGGCGGGAACTTCGCCGCATAATCCGTCATCGTCTTCGTCTTCCACGCATCCGGGCGGGTCGCGACATAGCCCGTCGCGATGCTCCAGGCGGCACAGCGCTCCGGCGCGGTCGCCCAGCGGGTGAACAGCAGCGCCGCCTGCTGCTCGGCCTTGGAAGCGGTCTTGAAGATGTGGAAATTGGCCCCGCCCGTCGGTGTGCCGCGCTGCTTGTCTGCCGGCAGCATGGCGACGCCGAAGGGGAATTTCGCGCGGTCCCGCACGTAGGTGAGATTGCCGGTCGTCGTCCACATCATCGCCGTCCGCCCGGCGATGAAATCGTTGGGCGTGGCCGCCCAGTCGATCACGCCCTTGGGCGAAACGCCATCCCGCGCGAGCGCCACCCAGTAGTCGAGCGCGGCCACCGCGCCCGGCCGGTCGAAATACGTTTCCGTGCCGGCGGGATTCATCAACTGCTGGCCCGCCTCGATCGCGAGCGCCTGGTAGAGCCAGTAGGTTCCGCCCGTGGCCGGAATCTGCACGCCCCAGCGCGAGACCGTGCCACCCGATCGCGCCACGAGCTTCTTGCCCATCGCGGTCTGCTCGGTCCAGTTCGCCGGCGGCTTTTCAGGATCAAGGCCCGCCTGCTTGAACGCATCCTTGTTCCAGTACAGCACCGCCGTCGAGCGCTGGAACGGAATGCTCCATGTATGGCCATCGACATTCCCGTTGGCGAGGAATGCGGGGAAGAAACCCGCCATCCATGCCTTGTCCTCCGTGGAGTTCGCAAGGGAATCGAATGGAATGATCGCATCCTGGTCGATCAGGGTGAACACCTGGATCGCGCCCAGCATGGCAAGCGGCGGCGGGTGGCCGGACTTGAAGGCGGTCAGCGCCTTGGCGATCGTGTCGTCGTAGCTGCCGGCATAGACCGGCTTGATGCGGATGTCCGGATGCGCCTTCTCGAAATCCCGCGCATAGCCGTCGATGATCCGTGTCACCGGGCCGGACACCGCGATCGGGAAGAAGAACGGGATTGTCAGCTTCGCGTTCGCCGCGCTGGCGACAGCGGGGGCTGCAAGGCAGCCGATCCCCGCAAGCGTTGCGCGGCGGGTGAGATAGGTCATGGCATCCTCCCTGTAGATATGCAGATCACGCAGGAACGGGTTCATGCGCGATGCGGTTTTCAGTCACGGCATCGAAGAAGTGCAGCGCCGCCGGATCGAAGCTCAGCACGACCGTCTCGCCCGGGGCGGCGGCGATGCGGCCGGGCAGGCGGGCGAGCAGCGGAGGTGCGCCTGCGCCGACCTCACCCGACAATACCGTGTCCGCACCAAGGTATTCGCGATGCAGAACGCGCAGCGTGAGGCGGCAGGGAAGCGCATCGCCCCAGACCAGCGCTTCCGGCCGCAGCCCGACATGCAGCGCGCCATGCCGCATGCCGGGGGTCGGTATCGCCGATCCGGAAATGCCGGCCCAGCCGCCGCGCTGGTCCAGCGGCAGGAGGTTCATCGGCGGTGTGCCGATGAAGCGGGCGGCGAAGCTTGTCGCTGGGTGCTGATAGATGTCTTCCGGCGCGGCCACCTGTTCAAGCCTGCCGCCACGCAGCAGCACGATGAGATCGGCCATCGCCATCGCCTCGGTCTGGTCGTGCGTCACATAGACCATGGTGAGGCCGAGTCGGCGCTGCAGCATCACCAGCTCGTGCCTCATCTCCGCGCGCAGTTGCGCATCCAGGTTCGATAGCGGCTCGTCCATCAGGCACACCGGGGCCTGCGCGACGATCGCACGGCCGAGCGCCACCCGCTGCTGCTGCCCGCCGGAAAGCTGGGCGGGCCGACGCGACAGCAACGGGCCGATGCCGAGCAGCTCGGCCGCATGATCGAGCCGCCGCGCCCGCTCGCCCGCCGGCACGCGCCGCGCCCGGAGGCCGAACAGGATGTTCTCGGCTGCGCTCAGGTGCGGAAAGAGCGCGTAGGATTGAAACACCATCGCAACCCCGCGTTCCGCCGGCGCGACATCCGTCACGTCGCGGCCGCCGATCCGCACCCGGCCGGACGAGGGTTCATCGAGCCCTGCGATCAATCGCAATGTCGTCGATTTGCCGCAACCCGAGGGGCCGAGCACGACGGAAAACCGGCCGCCCGGCAGGGTCAGCGAAAGATCGTCGAGAATGGTCGTCGGGCCATGGCGGCGGGAGAGATGATCGAGAACAAGGTCTGGCCCGTGCGTCATGACGGCGCGATAGACCAGATCGCCGCGACCACCGGTATGAAATTGCAATGACGATTATCGGTTCGAATTTTTAACAAAATGCGGCTGACGCGCGCCCGCGCCAAGCGGGGCGCCGGCTGGTCGGCGCCACCGTCTGCGGCTTCAAGGATCAGCGCACGCGCGGCGAAAAGCGCCCGCTCCATCGGGCACGCTTCAGCGCAGCGACGCCATCGCCAGGGCAGCATGGCCACGCATCGTCCTCCCTATGATATCTGCACGATTATGCCTGCGCACGGCAGGTTTCGTTCTTCAGCCAAGCGATGCACACGCGTGCAATACTGTCAAGTGTTTCGCCCGCTACGGCGCCGGCCGACCCGCCCGCGGTGCCTGCGTTCCTGCCTCAACCAGCGCGCGCAGCCCGTCGATGATCTGGCCCGGCGTCGGCGGGCACCCGGCGATCACCAGATCGACCGGCAGGACCGCATCGATCCCGCCGGCGATGGCGTAGCTGCCCTTGAACACGCCCCCGTCCACCGCGCAATCGCCCACCGCCACCACCCATTTGGGATCCGGCACCGCCTCCCATGTGCGCAGCAGGGCGTCGCGCATGTTCGCGCTGACAGGGCCAGTGACCAGCAGCACATCGGCATGCCTGGGGCTGGCGACAAAGCGCAGCCCGAACCGCTCCAGATCGTGAACGATGTTTGTGGTGGCGACGATCTCCAGTTCGCACCCGTTGCAGCTTCCTCCATCCACATGGCGGATGGACAGGCTGCGGCCGAGGCGGGCCTGGGCCGCCGCATCCAGCCGGGCGGCCAGCGCGGCCACCAGCTCGGGCGCGGGCGGCTGCGCCGGCTCGGTGGCCGGGCCGTGGCGCAGGCTGCGGGCAAAGCGGCGCCACACCATTACAGATCGACCCCCGAATAGCTCGCGTTGATGGATTTGTTGATCAGCGGGAAGTCGGCCACGATGTTGCCCTGCGCGGCGGCTTCCACCAGCGGCCAGTGCAGCCAGCTCGGGTCGGCGGCGAAGACGGCTGCGATCTGCCCGCCGTCCAGCCGCAGCCAGTGCCACACCGGGCCGCGAAACCCCTCGGCCCAGCCCAGCCCCTCCCCGCTCACCGCCGGCAGCGGCGCCGAGACCGCGCCGTCCGGCAGGCCTCCCAGCAGTTGCCGCACCAGCGCGGCACTCGCCGCGATCTCGGCGAGACGGACCCGCACCCGCGCATCCACATCGCCCCCATCCCGCACCGCCACTACCGGCTTCACCGTGTCGTACGGCGGATAGCCGGGAAAGACGCGTACATCCCCTGCCCGGCCGGCCGCCCGGCCCACCACGCCGCCAGCGCCCAGCAGCAAGACCAGCGCGGGCTGCGTGACGCCGGTGCCCAGCATGCGATCGACCAGGCTCGCATAATCCTCGTACACCCGCGCCAGATCGGGCAGCTCCTTCTCCAGCGCATCGAGCGCGCGCAGGATCGCGCCCGCCCCCGCCTCGGCGATATCGGCCGCCACGCCGCCGGGCACCACGCAATCCATCATCAGCCGATGGCCGAAGGCGGCGGCGGCGGCGCGCAGCAGCGCCTCCCTGTGCAGGCCGAAGCGGGCGTGCAGGAAGGCGAAGGCGGCATCGTTGCAGATCGCGCCCACATCGCCGGCATGGTTGGCGATCCGCTCGATCTCGGCCATCACCGCGCGCAGCGCGGCGGCGCGCGGCGGCGGCTCCGCCAGCGAAGCCGCCTCGGCGGCGCGGGCGAAGCCGATCGCGTGCGCCACCGTGGAATCGCCCGACAGCCGGGCCGCATAGCGCGCCGCGATGCGGGGCGATTTGCCGCGCATCAGCGCGAGCTGCCCCTTGTGCGTGTAGCCCAGCCGCACCTCCAGCCGCACCACCGTCTCGCCCTGCACGGTCAGGCGGAAATGCCCCGGCTCGATGATGCCGGCATGCACCGGCCCCACCGGGATCTGGTGCAGGGATTCGCCTTCGGCCGGCAGGAACACAGGTTGCGGCGGCGCGCCGGCCACCGGCCCCGGCCGCGCCGACAGCGGCGCGCTGGCCGGCCAGTGCCCGTGGTCGAGCCAGGGGCGCGCATCCACCCCGCCCGCCGCCTCGTGGCCCCACAGGTCACGGATCATCCGCTCGAACCACGCCGCCGCCGGCCGCGCCGGCGACAAGGCCGCATACGCGCCGGACTCGACAGGGGTCGAGGCCAGCAGCATCGCCGGTTCGGCTTCGTCATGGAACAGCGCGTGGATGTTGGCGGTGTCGGCCCACAACGCCACCAACGCCAATTCCGGTTCCTTCGGCAGCGCGGCGGCAAGGTCCCGCCACGCCGCCGGTTCAAGCACTCGCCGCGGCCACGGCTGCGCCGGCACCGCCTGCCCCGCGCGGATCAGCGCGCCGGCCGGCCCGCTCATCGAAACGTCCCCGCGATGCCGTACAGCCAGCCGCCGAGCGCCATGGGCAAAGCAAGGCCCAGCAGCAGCACCAGCACAAGATGCACGGCCGGCGCGGCCAGCGCGGGGCCGCCGGGCGCCGGACCGCGATCCGCGGTGGGTGGCCCGAAACACAGACTCTGCAGCCGCAGGATCAGCCCCAGAGCGCCGAGGATCAGCCCCGCCCCCAGCAGCAATGCAAGCCACGGCACGCGCAGCACGGCCTCGCCCAGGATCAGGAACTCGCTCACGAACAGCCCGAACGGCGGCAGCCCGGCCACCGCGGCGATCGCACCCGCCAGCAGCCAGCCCAGCGCGGGGTGGCCGGCGATCAGCCCGCCGATGTCGGTGAAGCGCTGGCCGCCCTTCAACTGCGCCGCCCTGCCGACGCACTGGAACACCGCCGCCTTCGCCAGCGCGTGCAGGATCAGCTGCAGCAGCCCGGCGAACACCGCCATCCGTCCGCCGAGGCCGAAGGCGAAGGCGATGACCCCGCTCTGCTCGATGGAGGAGAAGGCGAAGAACCGCTTCACGTCGCCCCGCCGCCACAGGCTGATCGTGCCCAGCAGCACCGACAGCAGGCCGAGCGCCATCAACGCACCCCCCGGCGCCATCGCCCCGCCGCCGGCCGCCACGTTGGCAGACAGCACCGCCCGCAACCGCAGCAGCGCCACCAGCGCCACGATCGGCGCCAGCGCGCCCAGCACGGCGGAAAACGGCGTCGGCCCCTCCGCATGGGAATCGGGCAGCCAGACATGCAGCGGCACCAGCCCGGCCTTCGTG
>DATKQI010000330.1:0-5149 GCA_035532755.1 Acetobacteraceae bacterium | reverse complement strand
CGACCTTGAGAGCCTCAAAAGCTATCCACGGGTCCTTCAACACCTGACGAAGTTTAAGGCCGTCCTGTCTGAGAGGCGAGAGGTGGAGAATGGACGAATCAAATTCTTCCAACTCCAATGGCCACGCAACACAAACATATTCACGGGCGAAAAGATCGTCGTCCCGTATCGCTCAAACACGAATGCCTTTGCGTATAATAAGACGGAGTGGTTTTGCCGTTCCGACTGCTACGTGATCACGCAAAAATATCCGACATATGCACTCGGCTACCTTTTGGCCCTATTGAACAGCAGCCTGTACTTTCAATGGCTATTCCATCGCGGAAAGCGCAAGGGCCAAATGCTTGAGCTGTTCCAAATTCCGCTATCTGAGATCCCGATCAAACGCATCAGCGGTGTGGAGCAGAAGCCATTTATTGATCTTACGAACCGCATCCTTGCGGCGAAGCGCCAGGACGCAGACACCAAAGCGTTAGAGCTGGCCGTAGACAAGATGATCTATGACCTCTACGGCCTGAGCAGTGATGAGAGTGACCTCGTTCTCGAATCCTCGATTTAGCAGGCCGCTGAAGAAAAGCCTTACGAGCCGCCGCCCTCCCGCAACTGACGGGACCGATAGGCTACGGTGTCTACCGGGGATAATGTCCTGTCTCACCGGCGGCCGCTGGCGTCAGGTGCGGCGCGCTGTGGCCGAGTTTGCGTCCGAGTTGAGCTACGGGGCACCGCAAACCTGACCACAGACCGCGCAGGCCACCCCGGCAAAACGTCAGCGACCCGCGGGGCGTTGCCCCCAGGGCTCACCACGAGGATTTTCAGCGCGCTGTCCTTCCCCCTTGCCATCTTGCCCGCCTTTGGCTATAGAGTGTGATAACGTCCTTTATCACACCCTATGACTGTTCCACTTGTCATTTTCCAAAGTCGACTGCAGCGAATTGCCAAAGTCGACTGCAGCGGCCGGGATCGTGGTGGTCCGCGCGTCCGGCTGCGGCCATCTTCGCCGCGTCATGCGGGAATTGGCACCGCTCTGGCTCCCGGCCTTTCCTTCCGCCCGCCGCGCCCGAGCAGCTTCTCACCATCCGTCCGGAGGGCTCCTCTTGGGTCCACGTGGCGATAGAGCGTCTGGCGAGTGACGCCGAGTTCGGCGCAAAGCTGGCCGACATTCGTGCCGGGCTGGCCCATGGCGGCCTGAGCGAGGCGCAGCTTGGCTGCGGTCATTTTGAACGGCCGTCCGCCGTTGCGGCCGCGGGCGCGGGCGGACGCGAGGCCCGCTCGCGTCCGCTCGATGATCAGTTCGCGTTCGAACTCAGCCAGTGCGGCGAAAATGCCGAAGATCAGCCGGCCGTTCGCAGTGGTGGTGTCCAGGTTGGCACCCTGGCCGGCCAGCACTTTCAGCCCCACGCCGCGCCCGGTCAGATCGTGAACGAGGTTGACGAGGTGTCGCAGGTCTCGCCCGAGGCGGTCGAGCTTCCAGGCCACAAGCGTGTCGCCGGCGCGCAGCGCCTTGAGACAGGCCTCCAGCCCGGGCCGGTCGTCCCGCTTGCCCGATGCATGGTCCTCATAGAGCTGGCTGGCGGGAATGCCGGCGGCGAGCAACGCGTCGCGCTGAAGGTCCAGCGCCTGGCTGCCGTCCGCCTTGCTCACCCGCATGTAGCCGATCAGCACCTGGGGCCTGCTCCATAAACGACCGATTACGCGACAGCGCGCGCAATCCACTCTGCCGCCTCCAAGGCTGTCACGTAATCCGTCACTCTGTCTACGCTCTATAAATCTCCCAGTTTTGCCTTGCGAGACGACCCGCATCGGCCGTCGCGTACGCGTTGCGGCGCCGCGCTGCACGCCTCATCGTCACCCGCAGCTCGTCCACCGCCTTGCTGCCGTCCTCGGTCAGCAGCCCGCCCTGCAGCTCGTTCACGCGCGCCCATATCATTGCGGGAAGCATCTCCCGCATCCGCTCGACGGGCATGCCCGTGCCGGCCGATAGACGGGCAAGCTCCGCCTCCGAGATCCTGTCCAGGTCGCGCGCGCCGCGCCCTGTGCGCCCGAGAGCACGTTTGAGGAATGCGTCGTAGCTGACCCCGTACGTGTCGGCGATCCGGCGCACCCACGTCTCCAGGCCCTCCCACTCGGACGGCTGCGGATGCAAGGGCCAGCAGCGGCCGGGCACGTGATCAATGACAATGCCGCTCACCGCACTTCGCGTTCGAACAGGCGCCGGCGCACGGTCGGCGGCTGATACTCGGCCTTTTCCACCGCAGCCGTGTCGATCCGCTCCTGGCCGTCCAGCAGCACCGCTTCGACCGCGGCCACGAGCAACGCCGCCACCTCGCCGATCGTCCCTTCCGAGCGCCGCAATATCACCGCGCGCATCGCCGGCAGCCCAAGGCCGGACGGCTCGCGCAACGGCAGCACCGCCTCGAAGCTGGCGAGCAGGCGGCCGAACTCCGGGCCGTCCTCCCAGGGAGGCAGCAGAAACGGCTCGAAGCGGTTCTCCAGCTGGTCGTCGCTGCGAATGGCCAGATACGCCTCGCGCGTCCCCAGGCAGGCAAGCGGAATGCGCAGCTCATTGCCCAGGTAGCGCAACAGATTGAGCAGCTCGTGCTGCCGCGGGATCGACGCGGCCAGCAGGTTGTGCAGTTCGTCGATCACCAGCATGCGGCATTCAACCCGGCGCAACAGATGCAGCGCCGCGCCTTCATGATCCGGCGATCGTGGGCGCAATGCGCCGGGAACGCCAAGGCCGGCGAGGATCGCGGCATACAGCCGGGCCACCGTGGGTGCGGGTGGCATCTGCACCAGCAGTACCGGAAAAATCTCGTGCTCGCCGTCCGCCGACGAGCGCTGTGGGTGATCGCGGAGGAAACGCCCGGCGATCGCGGTCTTGCCATTGTTGGTCGGCCCGACGATCAGCAGGTTGCGCGGCCGGACGCGGCCGGGCTCGCGCTCCAGCAGGCGCCCGAGCAACGTGATCGCCTGGTTCGCGCGCGTGTAGCCGATCCAGCGATTGGCCGGCATGCTCGCCAGGCGCTCGGTCGCGGGCAGCAGGGCCAGGTCGCGCGCCTCAGGGCGGAGATGCGCCATATCCATCGGCTGCTTACCACTGCTCGATGACGTCGAACGGAGACGGCGCGGCGGCATCCGCCACATCCGCAACACCGGTCCGCGCGCTCGCCGGCGCGGCCAATGTCGCTGGCGGCGGTGCGGCAGGCTGTCCGGGGGCGGCGGACCGGCGCACGCGGTCTCGCCGCGCCGACCGGGTCAGCCGCGCGGCATCGCGTTCGGCCGCGTGCATCTCCTCGATGGCCGCGAACAGCGCTGCCTCGTTCACCTCGCCGCGGTGCCTGGCGCGCAATCGCCGCCGCGCCAGGCGGTGCTCCCACAGCGAGATCGCCGGCCGCGATAGATCGCGTGTCGGCACTTCGAGGTAGCTGTCATCTTGAGGGTCGAGCATGAACACGCGGCTGAGGTCGCGCGGGTCGCGGCGGACCAACACTGGGCCGGGCCGATCACGCGCTGTGATCCAGGCACGCAGCGCGGAGCTGAAATAGGTCAGGTGATCGATCGTGATCCCGTCGCGCTGCAGGCTGCGGCGCAACACCGGCAGGAAGTCCACCAAGTACGCGCGCGGGTCCCGCGGCACCGGGATGCTGCCGCCCTCGGCCAGAAGCATGGCGACGCCTTCCTGCCAACGCCGCAGCGGCGTCTGCCCATCCAGGCCCTCGTGCGGGTGCTGGTGATAGTACTTCGCCACGGCGATGGCGAGCCAGCGTTCCACTTCCTCCAGGGTCAGACAGGCAGCTTTGTCGCTGTCGTAGCTTCCCCGCTGGCCGACATTGGAGAACGTCGTGCCGGGCACGTCATGCACGAGGCCCATCAGCGTGCCGATCACCCGCTCGATCACGCCGCCAAAATGCGGTCGTCCCGGCGGGCGCCAGTCGATGGCGATGCCGTGCTGGGCACAGCCGCGCTCGAATGCCTGGGAATGGAACTCGGAGCCGTTGTCCACGCCAACCCGACGCGGCTTGCCCTGCACCGGCCAACTTGCCTCCACCTCCCGCAGCGCGAGCCAGGGCGCCTTGTCCATCGCCACGTGCGTCAGGCAGAGCCCCACGGAGGTGGCCGACGGTGCCTCCAAGGTGACGTGCAAGCCGGCGATGCAGCGGCTGTACGTGTCGATGGCAACCGTGAGCCACGGCCGGCCGATCGGCTCACGATCGATCGGGTCGACCACGATCAGGTCCATCGGCGTGTGGTCCACTTGCACCAGGTCCAGCGGGTGCTGGCCGTGTGGGGCGTGGCCATGCACCGGCTTTGCTTCGGGGTGCTCCTCGCCGCGGTGTCGCAGGTCAGCGATGGACAGCGCCTTGAGGCGGCGCCGGATCGTGCTGGGTGATGGCGAACGCAGTTTCCCGGCACCGCATCGGCCGAGCACCTCGCGTACAACGCGCGCGGCTGTCGGCTTCTGCCGGGTAAGATACAGCTCGTGGACGGTCTGATGCAGAGCGGCCTCGGTCACCGTCGGGACCCGCGGCTTGGCTCGGCCGCCGCTCGACCTGCCGGGCAGAAGCGCAGTCAAATCGCCGCCCGCATCCAGGCAGCGGCGGACCAGCGTGTACGTCTGGCGCTCCGACAGACCGAGCGCCGCCGCCGCAGCCAGAATCAGATGGCGCGGCCGGCGCTCGCGCTCAGCCAGCGGACGAATGACCTCGGCCCGCCGCCGAGCCTCGCGCCACGCCGCATCGGAGATGAGCGACAGGTCGGCCATATCCGCCCTCCAATTTGCAACCCACTGCGGTCGACTTTGACCAAATGCGGGTTTCTGCAGCCCACTTTGATCAGAATTGCAGAGGACTGTGACAGGGTAAACTGTTATATTTCAACGGCACCCACTGAAGCCGACTTTGGAAAATGACAGCGTCCTCTGACCTGCCGGGCACGAGGAATCCTGCCAGGCCAATGTCGGCAAGGAGAAGGCCCAGGAGGCCTGCCTGGGCGGTCAGTGGACTCGCGGCCCTTCACCCCCTCGAGCATGGTGGGGAGGGCAGCGGCTGGAACGGCTTCGCGCAGGCAGCCGGCCCGGAGCTTGCGCGGGCGGCCTTCGCGCATGCGCGGGCCGTGGCGGAGCAGGGTCGACTCGCCGATCGCCAGCTTC
>DATKQI010000329.1:0-4876 GCA_035532755.1 Acetobacteraceae bacterium | reverse complement strand
TTCCGTCGCGTGCGTCGTCACGGCACGTGCGCTTCCCTTGATTCCCCGCAGATCAGCCGTGGCGCGCCGGAGTGACCGGAACCGCGCCCGTGCCGCAACGAGGCTTACCCCGGAGGGATCCGGGGTAGAGGGCCGACTTTCGCCGTGGCACCTGGCCAGATGGCACCGGAACGTCCCGTGCTGCCGGTGCTCGGGTGTGGACGCCGAGCAGACAGCATGGGCCGGGCAATCGGTGGCGCCTGCAACCTCAGTTCGCGCACAGGCGCTGAACTGGCGGGCAAACCGCCCCTTTGGGGCACGACGTGCCGGTGGCGCGGCGGCGCCTGCTTACGCGCCTATCCTTACGAACTGGTGATCTGCGCGCCCGGCCGAACGGCGCGCGCGCTGGTGGCGGCCACCGATTTGCTATGAATCGGACGGGTCCTTTTTTCGGGCCCGCCATGTATTCGGGTCGTGTCCCGGCCGGTGGTGTAGGAGGCCACTGACCGGCCTGCCGGAGCGACCGCCAAGAGTCTTGCGCAGGCAGGCCAGTCAGTGGCCATCGCGATGCTCGTGGGTAGGGTTGGGTTGCCACACGCAACTCTAACCTTGGAGACCACCACGATGACCGACGACAAGATCGCGCTTCGCGCGCTGATGGAGAAGGGGTCCGACGCGACGTTCCTGCGCGAGATGATCGGCTTTGCCGCGCAGCGGCTGATGGAGTTGGAGACCGACACGCTGTGCGGCGCCGCTCACGGTGAGCACAGCGACAGCCGGATCAACTACCGGAACGGCTATCGCGACCGCGATTGGGAGACCCGGGCCGGCACGGTCGAACTGCGCATTCCCAAGCTGCGCAAGGGCTCCTACTTCCCAGGCTTCCTTGAGCCGCGCCGCACCGCCGAGAAGGCGCTGACCGCGGTGATCCAGGAAGCGTATGTCCAAGGCATTTCCACGCGCAGTGTCGATGACCTGGTGCAGGCGATGGGATGCAGCGGCGTCTCGAAGAGCCAGGTTAGCCGGCTGTGCGCCGAGATCGACCAGCGGGTAAGGGCGTTCCTGGCGCGGCCGATCGAGGGTGACTGGCCGTATGTCTGGCTCGATGCCACCTATGTGAAGGTGCGCCGGGACGGCCGCATCGTCTCGGTCGCCGTGACCGTCGCGGTCGGCGTCAACACCGGCGGCCGGCGCGAAGTGCTCGGCATGGCGATCGGCGCCTCCGAGGCCGAGACCTTCTGGACCGACTTCCTGCGCAGTCTTGCCCGACGGGGCCTGCGCGGCGTCAAGCTCGTGATCTCCGACGCCCATGAAGGGCTGAAGGCAGCAGCCGCGCGCGTTCTGAACGCGACCTGGCAGCGCTGCCGCGTGCACTTCATGCGCAATGCGCTCGCCCATGCCGGCAAGACCCAGCGCCGCGTCGTCTCCGCCTGGATCGGCACCGCCTTCGCCCAGGACGACGCCGAGGCCGCACGCCAGCAACTGCGTCAGGTCGCCGACCAGATGCGGCCGCGCGTCGGCAAGCTCGCGACGCTGCTGGACGAGGCGGAGGCCGACGTGCTCGCCTACATGGACTTTCCCAAGGACCACCGAAGCAAGATCTACAGCACCAATCCGTTGGAGCGGCTGAATGGCGAAATCAAGCGGCGCACTGACGTTGTCGGCATCTTTCCCAACGAGGATGCCATCATCAGGCTGGTCGGCGCCATTCTTCTCGAACAAAACGACGAATGGGCCGTGCAGCGTCGCTATATGAGCCTTGAAACGCTCAGCACTTTGGGGAATACTTCAACCGTCAGCCTGCCCGCCATCGCAGCCTGACTGGTGGCCCAACCCACCCAGGAGTATCGCTCCTACACCACGTCACGGGACACGATCGGGCAGCGATCCTGGCAGCGTTCCAGGACAAATGTACAGCCCGCAGCATCGTTCCGAACATCGACGCGCTTAGCAACCCGGATGTCAGCGCGCGAGCACGAGCGGAGTGGGGCACTCTTCGTCAGGAGATCGGAGAGGTACCTGATTTTGACGAATGCTTCGCGAAGGTCGAAGCTTTGTACAGGTCGTTGCCGTGGGAATCGGCTCCACCGTAACGACAGCATTTGTCCGGTTTCCGGTCCCGTAATTAATATGTCCGCCTTGCCATGAGGGGACCGGAGCTTACGGACAGAACGGGCGTGTCCGCTCAATGATCCTTTGATGGCCGAAGCCAGCCTGTCCGAAAACCCTGGATCGGAGACGGCAAGACGGACAGGATGATTGCCGGACAGGAAAGCGGACACGGAGGGCAGTGTGGCTCGGATCGGCTACGCCCGGGTTTCCACCACTGACCAGGACCTCGCCCTGCAGCGCGGCGCGCTCGCCGCCGCGGAATGCGAGCGGGTGTTCGAGGACCGCGCCTCCGGCGCCAAGACCGATCGCCCGGGCGCTACAACCCCTGCGGATAAGCCTCCTCCCCGTGGAGCTCGATGTCCAGGCCCGCGGTTTGTGCGCGGGCATCAACGCGCGCCGAGGTGACACGATCGATCAGCCACAGCACCGCGTAGGTGAACACGAAAGCCCAGGCCGCAGCGGCCATGGCCGCTACGCATTGCTTGCCGAAGAAGGCAGCACCGCCATTCAGCAGGCCATCCGCGCCATTCGGGTTCCATGCGCGAGAGGCGAACACGCCGAGTAGCAGCACGCCCAGGAAACCACCGACGCCGTGCACGCCCCACACGTCGAGGGCATCGTCCCAGCCCATCCGGTTCTTCAGCGCTACGGCGTAGTAGCAGACCACGCTTGCGCAAATGCCGATCGCCACGGCCGCGGCGGGCGACACATAGCCGGCGGCCGGCGTGATGGTGGCGAGCCCGGCCACTGTCCCGGTCAGCAGGCCGACAAATTTCGGCTGCCGCGCCTGCGCCCATTCCAGGAACAGCCAGGTGACGCCGGCAAAGGAGGCAGCCACGTCGGTGTTGAGGAACGCCGATGCCGTGACGGCATCCACCCGCAGTTCCGATCCCGCGTTGAAGCCATACCAACCAAACCACAGCAGGCCAGTGCCGAGCGCGATCAGCGGCACATTGTGCGGCTTGTGCACCGTGCTGCGCCGGCCGACGAAAAACACCGAGGCGAGCGCGGCAAAGCCCGCCGTGGCATGCACGACGATCCCGCCTGCAAAATCGAGCACGCCCCAGCGCGCGAGGATGCCCTCCGGGCTCCAGACCATATGCACGAACGGGAAGTAGACGAACACGAGCCAGAGTGTCAGGAACAGGAAATACGCCTTGAATGTTACGCGATCGGCAAAGGCGCCGGTGATCAGCGCCGGCGTGATGATCGCGAACATCATCTGGTAGGCGATGTGCACCACCAGCGGGATGCCGGCATTGTTGCCGGCGAACATCGTCTGCAGCCGCACACCGTGCAGGAATGCGTAGTACGTCGGATCACCGATGATTCCGTGCCAGGTCGGGCCGAAGCACATCGAATAGCCGAACACGACCCACAGCACCGTGGTCCAGCACAGCGAGACGAAGCTCTGGATCATCACCGTCAGCACGTTCTTTCGGCCGACCAGACCGCCGTAGAAGAACGCGAGACCCGGCGTCATCAACATGACGAGGCTCGTGCAGATCAGCATGAACGCCGTGTTGCCGATGTCGATGGACGTTGGCGCCGTATTCACTGTTGTTTCCCCCTTGTCGACGTCTGCTCAGGGCACCATCACCGTCCCGGTCTCGCCGCGCAGCGCGCGTCCCAGTGCCGCCGGACTCGTGATGAGGCCCTGTTTGCCGCCGCCTTCGAGGAAGGCGATCAGGGCCTTGATCTTCGGTCCCATGCTGCCCTTGTCGAACTCTTCGGCGGCGTCGTACCGCCGCGCCTCGGCAAGCGTCATGCGGTCGAGCCATTGCTGCCGCGGCGTGTTGAAGCCGATCGCGACGCGCTCCACGCCGGTCGCCAGCACGAACAGATCGGCGCCGATCGCGCGTGCCAGGAGGCTCGAGGCAAGGTCCTTGTCGATCACCGCCTCGACGCCTTGCAGCATCCCCTCGGCGTCCTCGATCACCGGGATGCCGCCGCCGCCGCAACTGATCACCACGAAGCCGGCGCGCGCCAGATGTGCCACCGCCTGATAGTCGATGATTTGCAACGGTTGCGGCGAGGGCACCACGCGCCGCCAGCCACGGCCGGCATCCTCGGCGACGGTCCAGCCCTGCCGTGCCGCCAGCGCCTTCGCGGCGGCCTCGTCCATCTGCGAGCCGATCGGCTTGGTCGGATCCCTGAAGGCGGGATCATTGGGATCGACCAGCGTTTCGGTCACCACCGCGACCGGCTCCCGCGCAATGCCGCGGCGGCGGAACTCGTTGCGGAAGGCACGGACGAACATGTAGCCGAGCGCGCCCTGCAGGTCGGCGCCCGCGTAGTCCATCGGCACCGGCGCGACCTCATGGATCGCCAGTTCCGAGCGGCGCAGGATGTAACCCATCTGCGGGCCGTTGCCGTGCGTGACGTTGACGTTCCAGCCCGCGTCGATCATGTCGGCAACGCCGCGTACGGTCAGCGCCGCCGCCTCGTACTGGTCCAGGATGGCCTGATGTTCACGGTCACGGATCAGGGCGTTGCCGCCGATTGCGACCACCGCAAGCTTGTCTTTCGCTGACATGTTTCCTCCCTTGGACGCGGCGTGCCGTCATCCGTCCGGCAGGGTGACGGCAAGCGCGGCCACCGCCTGCGTGAAGCAATCGAGCGGCGCGTGCGTAATGCCGGCGCCGATCTGGCCGATGCCGGCTTCGCGGTGCGCGATGCCGGTGTTGATGATCGGCAGCAGGCCGGTATCCACCACCCTGCGCGCGTCGATGCCGGCCGGCGTGCCGGCGAAGTTCATCGCCGGCAGCGTGAAGCCGCTGTTACG
>DATKQI010000328.1:0-6373 GCA_035532755.1 Acetobacteraceae bacterium | reverse complement strand
CACCAGAAATGCAGCGCGATATCGGCCGATTTCGGCACCTTCGGATAGGCGGCCCACAACGCCCCGGCATAGCCCTCGCCCAACTCGGCCCGCAGGTCCTTCCCGGCGATGAACGGCGGGTTGCCGACGATGAAATCCGCCGCCGGCCAGCGCGTCTGCTTCGCCCCCACCGGGCGCAGCACCGCCACCTGATCCGTTTCGTCCGGCACCTCCTCCCCGGTCACCGGATGGTCCTTCAGCCGGCCGCCCCAGCGGGTGACCGGCTTGCCGGCCGCATCGCGCTCGATCTCCTCGCGCTCGAAGTTCAGCAGCGCATCCGCCTCGCGGATGTTGTGGAAATCCCGAAGGATCGGTTCGGCCGGTGGGGCCTTGCCGCGGGTGCGGAAATGCCATTGCAGCCAGCCGATCCACAGCACCAGCTCCGCCACCGGCACCGCGCGCGGATTCTTCTCCAGCCCGAGGAACTGGTGCGGGTCCACGCTCGCCCCGCTCAGCGCCAGCCGGTCGCCCTCGCCGGGCACCAGGTCGGCCAGCGTGTCCAGCACCTCGCCCTCCAGCCGCTTCATCAATTCCAGCGTCACATACAGGAAATTACCCGATCCGCAGGCGGGGTCCAGCACCCGCACGGCGCACAGCCTGGCGTGGAAACCGCGCAGCACCGCCGCGGCCGCCGCGCGGTCCCCGCCCTCGGCCTTCTCGCTGGCCGCGGCCTTCACTGCGTCCCACTCGGCCCGCAGCGGCTCCATCACCGTGGGCAGCACCAGCCGTTCCACGAAGGCGCGCGGGGTGAAATGCGCGCCCAACTGGCCACGCTGGCGCGCATCCAGCGCATTCTCCAGCAGGGTGCCGAAGATCGCCGGTTCCACATCCGCCCAGTTCCGCCGCGCGGCGGTGGCGAGCAGGCCGATCATGTCCGCATCCAGCGGCAGCGGCTCCGCTCCGCCATGCGGGCCGGGGGCGAACAGCCCGCCGTTGAACCGGCGCACATCCGCCCGTACCGCCGCCGAGAACCCGCCGCCGTTCATCGCTCGCCACAACTCGCCCACCAGCCCGGCGAATGTGTGCGGATCGGCACGGCAGCTTTCCAGCAACTCCGTGAAAGATGCCGGGCCGGGCAGCAGCCCGACCGATTGGGCGAACATGCAGAAGATGCAGCGCATGAGGAAGGTGGCGACGTGTTCCGCCGCGTGCCCACGCCCCTCCAGCGCCGCGGCCAGCCGGGCGAGCAGGGCGGCGATGTCCCGCGTCACCTCCTCGCGCCGACGCGCGGGGTCGAGCGTCAGCGGCTCCTTCCATACGCGCTTCAGCCGTTCGCGGATGGCGGGGTCGCGCAAATCCGCCAGGTACAGGCGGAAGCCCGTGCTGTCCGGGAATTGCGCGTAATGCTTGCCGGTGCCGGAAAAATCGGCATAGAGGTCGAAGCAGAATCCCACGTCGCACACGATCAGGAACGGCGGGTAGCCTTCCTCCACCGGCAGTTCGCGGGCATAGCCGTCGGCCTGCCCCTTCGCCGCCAGCATCGCCTTCGCCCAGCCCGGCGAGTGCCGCACCATCGCCCGCCGTGCCGCCTGCGTCTCCCCGAACAGCACGGTTTGCGCCACCTCCCGCGCGCCCTGCTTGGCTTCCAGCACGAAGCAGCCGCGCTTGTACAGGTCGATCCGGCGCGTGGTGGTGGTGCCGTCCGCCTCGTGATGCGTCACGTTGCGTTCGAACCGGTAGGCGCCGCTGCCGCCGCGTGCGGGGTCGGGCGCCGGCACGCCCAGGACGGCGCATAATTCGTTCAGGAACGTGACATAGTTCGCGCGCTCGGCCTGCTCCGTCCCGTCCCAGCGGGCGATGAAGGCGTCAACCAGGTCGGCGGCTTGGCGGTCGGGCATGCAGGCGGCATATCACCACGGACGCAGTGCGGCGTTAAGGCCGGTCCGCGCTGCTCGACACCGCCGCGCCATAGGCGGAAACCCGCCCGTTCAGATGCACGCTTACGCTGCCCGGCGCCGCGTCGGCGGTGGTTGCCTGGGGTGCGGCGCAGCCGGCGAGCAGCGCCAGCAGCGCCGCCAGCGCCGCGTGACGCCTGCCCATCTTTCGCACCCTTTTCGCCATGTCCATCGTGGCACTCCTCTTGCATTGCTCCGCATCCGAAAGGAGCATGCCATGACCCCGGAACAGACACGCCTGATCCAGGAGAATTTCGCCAGGATCGCCCCCATCGCCCCCGCGGCGGCGGCCATGTTCTACGACCGGCTGTTCACGCTCGATCCCGCCCTGCGCCCGCTGTTCAAGGGCGATCTAGTCGAACAGGGCCGCAAGTTGATGGCGATGATCGCCCCCGCCGTCAACAACCTGCACAACCTCGATGCCATCCTGCCCGCGGTGCGGGACCTCGGCCGCCGCCACGCCGGCTACGGCGTTGCCCCGGCGCATTACGACACCGTGGCCAAGGCCTTGCTCTGGACGCTGGAACAGGGCCTGGGCGCGGATTCCACGCCCGCGGCACGCGTGGCCTGGGCGCAATGCTATTCCACCCTGGCCGGGGAGATGATGGCCGCCTCCGCCTGAGCAGGGCGGCGTGGATTTCGCCATCAGCCCCTTCAGGTCCGCATAGGCCCAGGTCTGCCCGCCGATGCTGTGCGGGTATGCCACGCCGCGCCCCTTTTCGCGGCCATCCGCCTGCCGCCGATTCAGCGGCGTGATGGGCGCGCACCGGGTCAAGGGGCTTGCAGAGATTAACAATATTAGTTATTATATATAACTGAATGGTTGGAGACCCATGCATGCCGGGCGATCTGAATACCTCGTTCCTCTTTGTCCCGGACGGAGATCCGGAACCGACGGAGTGGATGGCCCAGCATCCCGGATGGGTGCGGTTCCCGGGGACGATGGTGCGCGGCAGAGGCGCACGCCGTACTCTGCCCCCCATTCCCGTGGCGGCGCTCGCCGCAACGGCAGCCGCCGCTTCGCCCGGCTTTCTGGAGGGGGCGGTCGGCAGGAACCTTGCCGTAGCCGGCGTGGATGACATTCTGGCGGCTGCCGCCGGCCCTCTCATGGCTCTCGGCATCCTGCTCCGCCCCACGCGCACCGCATCGCGGAACATGGACGAGCTTCCGCCCGAACTCAGGCCGAAAGTCCTGCGCAACCCATCCGCAGGCTTCGTTCCTCCTCCATCCGTGCCGGCGCCCCCGGGCCTCGTGACACCGGCGGGGGTAGACACGATTCCCGGGGAAGGCGGCTTCACCCCCACCCCGCCCACGCCCCCACCGCCAGGATTCACACCCACCCCGCCACAATCGAACGTTCTGCCCGGGCGTCCGGCGGAGGAGCAGGGCGCGACGATTCTCGACCGGGACCGCAACGAGGGGCTTGAAGGAGGCGCGCGCACCTCCTCGAAACATGCGCGTAATGCCGCCAGGGCGGCGGACCCGGCGGTCACGCAGACGCTGCGGAACGACGAATGGCGAGCACATCATCTCATCAATCTGGCGGCAATTCGCGATTTCCGTGACCTGATCCACGAGGCGGTAAAGGCAGGTTGGCGGACGGATGATATAGGCAATGTTGCGGCCGCGCCGGCGACGCGTGAAGCGCAGCGAAAGTTGAAGCAGGCAGGCATTGACAGACCCCTGCACGATAATGGCCACAAAGAATGGAACGAGATGATTTTAAGAAAACTATCGGAAATACAGAATAAACTGAAACGGAGTGGATTGACCAAGGGCACCACTGCATACACCAAGCGCGCGAAAGAAGAACTGGAACTCTTGCAGGACGAAGTGCGGCAAGAGATGCTCGGTCGCCATCGGCTGACGCAGAACGACAGAACAGGCGGGCAAACCAATGCCGGATAAGACGTGTTTGGAACGCGCAGAATGAATACATTCCCTCTGTGGCTTGTCGAGCGGGATGCCGATATCTCTGCGGCGTTCGGTCGGATGCTGTTGCGCGACGGGAAACTCGGAGTTCAGAACGATATGGAATTCAACCGTGCTGAGCATGCGCTGCGCATCGAGGTCGATCACTGGTCCGGCGGGGAGGTCTATCTGCCGGCCGGATTTCCGATGCTGCGCCTGGCTCTTCCTGACAAGAAATTTGCTCCCGACTTCTTTGGCTATGGCGGCTACCATTTCTGCTCCGCCCGCTTCCGTGACGCGCTGGCACAGCCGGATGGCGTGGCGGTGCAGTACATGCCGATCCAACTGGTCAGCGGCAGCGAGGCCGCGCGGGCCCAGGATTATCGGTTGCTGCGGATTCTTGCGTCCGAATCACCGCTCGATATGGAGCGCTCGATCTGCAAGGTGGAGGAGGTCGTCAACGTGGTGACAGGCCGGCGTCGGCCATGGCTCCGCAGTCTTAACCGCATTGTCGTTGCGGACGGCTTTGTGCCGAAATCCGAAATCTTTTGCATCGAGGAAGCCTCGTCCAACGTGTTGGTGACCGATGCGCTGGCTGAGCGCCTGCTTCGGGCCGGGTGCACCGGCATGAGGTTCCTGGATCCGGCCGTCAATCGTTCAGGCATGTATATACTGCGGATTCGCACCGCGGGCGGCGGCGTCAGAGAGGCGCGCTTCGGGTTCTGACTCCGGCAACGCTCCCGGCGCCATGGCATCACGGATACTCCGCATACCCCCAACCGGTACGTTTGCCGCGAGGTGCCGGCGGCGCGCAAAGCACAGCAAAAGCTGCGACAAGCCGGGATTGACAGCGCTGTTCATGATAACGGGCAGCTCGGAAGAGGAATTGGAGCTTCTACAGGATGAGATGTGGCGGGAAATGTTCAAAAGCGATCGGTTGACCCAGAACGATGTAGCGTGCGGACAGACTAATGTCGGCTGATGGACAATCTGGAAGAACGGAAGGAAGCACGTTCCCTCTCTGGCTTCTCGAACCGGATGCCAGCACGACGGCTGTGTTCGATCGCTCGCTGATGAAAGATTGGAAACTCGGAGTTCAGAACGGCACTGAATTCGGCCTCGCCATGAGCGCTCTTCTCAGAGAGGTCGATCATTGGTCTGGCGGAGACGTCTTGTTGCCGGTGGGTTTCCCGGTACTGCGCCTCGCCCTTCCTGCCAAGAGGTTCGCCCCCGATTTCTTCGATTTCGGCAGGTACCATTTCTGTTCCGCCCGCTTCCGGGAGGCGTTGGCCCAGCGGGAAGGTGTGGCGGTGCAATATGCACCGGTCGAACTGGTCTGCGGCCACAAAGCCGCTCGGGCTCAGGATTACCGGCTGCTGCGGATCCTTGTTTCCGAATCGCCACTCGATATGCAGCAGTCGATCTGCAGGGTGGAGGAGATTGTCAATGTGGTCACAGGCCGGCGCCGATCATATCTTCGCAGCCTGAATCGCATCGTCGCGGCCGAAGGCTTCGTCCCGAAATCCGAAATCTTCCGCATCGAGGAAGCGCCGACCAACGTGCTGGTGACCGACGCCCTGGCCGAACGCCTACTCCAGGCCGGCTGTACCGGAATGGATTTCCAGGACCCGACCGTCCACCGCTCGGGCATGTTCGTCGAGCGGATTCGCACGGCAGGCGGCGGCATCAGGGAGGAAAGCGTCGGGTTCTGATGCTGGCAAGCCGCTGCGGAAACACGGCGCGGCCGAAACCCGCCGAAGGAGAGTGCAATGAAGCTTTTCATGCAGGCGCTGAAGAACACCATCATCGAGCTTGTCGGGCTCGGCGCCGTCATCTTCATTCCGGCGGGAACATTGGCCTACTGGCAGGGCTGGATCTTCATCGTCGTCTTCACGGCGTCGACCACCCTCATCGGCCTCTATCTCGCGATCAAGGATCCGGCCCTGCTCGAACGACGGCTGAAGGCCGGGCCGGGCGCGGAAACGCGGCCCATTCAGAAAGCAATCATTTCGTTCGTCTTCGTCAGCCTCCCCGCCCTCGCCATCGTTTCCGTACTCGACCACAGGTTCGGCTGGTCGCATGTGCCGGCCTCAATCTCGGTGCTCGGCAACATCCTCGTCGCGCTCGGCCTGATGATGGACCTGCGGGTCTTTCGCGAGAACAGCTACGGCGCTTCCACGATCCGGAAGATGGAAGGCCAGACGGTGATCTCCACCGGGCCCTACGCCCTGGTGCGGCACCCGATGTATGTCGGCATACTCATCCTGGTGCTCGGCGCGCCGCTGGCGCTCGGCTCCTGGTGGGGCCTTCTGTTCATGCTCGTCATCATTCCCATCCTGATGCTGCGCATCGCCGACGAGGAAAAGATGCTGCGCAGCGAACTCGATGGTTATGGCGCCTATGCGCAGCGCGTGCGCTATCGGCTCATGCCCGGGGTATGGTGACGGCGCGCGGCGACCAGGCCGCCGCGCGCCGTGGCATCATCGATACCCCGGATACCCCAGCCGGTACGCCGGCCGCATCCCGAT
>DATKQI010000327.1:0-54946 GCA_035532755.1 Acetobacteraceae bacterium | reverse complement strand
CCGCTACGCCCGCGCCCAGCGCGCCGGCCGACCGTCATGAGCGCGAACATGACGAACCGGCAGGCCATGCTCTCCGCCATCCGCCGCCACCTGCACCGCGATGCGCTGCCGGCCGACCAGGCGGAGATGCTGCGCACCCGGCTCGCCGCCCACCCGCGCCACCTCATTCCCGCCCGCTCGCGCCTGCCGCGCCCCGCGCAGGTCGGGCTGTTCATCCGCAACGCCGAGAAGGAATACGCAACCCTCGCCCGCCTGCCCGATGCCGCCGCCATCCCCGCCGCCGTCGCGGACTATCTCGCCCAGCAGAACCTCCCGCCCGATCTGGTCGTCGCGCCACACCCCGATCTGCAATCCCTCCCATGGTCGGACCGGCCGATGCTCACCCTGCGCACCGGCCGCGCCCAGGGAACCGATCGCGTCAGCCTCCAGCACGGCTACGCCGCCATCGCCGAAACCGGCACGCTGATGCTCCCCTCCGATCCCGCGCGCCCCACCACGCTCAACCTCCTGCCCGAGACCGAAATCGTCGTCCTGCGCGCCAGCCGCATCGTCGGCGCGTACGAGGAAGCATGGGACCTGCTGCGCTGCGAACGCACCGATGACGAAACCGGCGGCTTCATGCCCCGCAACGTCATGCTCGTCACCGGCCCGTCCCGCTCGGCCGATATCGAGCAGACCCTGGAACTCGGCGCGCACGGACCCCGCCGCCTGCACATCCTGCTGCTCGACGACGACCCCGCCGCCCTCACCCCGGCCGCCTGATGTGGCCCCCCGCCGCCGCACCCTGAGCAGTTCCGACGCAACGGCCTGGGCCGCCTACGCCGCCAGCGCCACCCCGCACCCCGGCCGGTCCATCCCGAAAGCCCCGACGGACCCGGCCCCCAACGACGCCGAACCACCGCCCACCACCGCCGCACCCGTCCGCCCCCTCATCGCCCGCCTGCCCCCGCTGTCCATCGGCGAACCCGCCGGCGGGGTGGACTCCGCCTCCTGGCTCCGCCTGCGCTCGGGCCGCCTCACCCCCGCCCGCACGCTGGACCTGCACGGCCACACTGCCCAGGCCGCCTTCCACGCCTTCGAATCCTTCCTCCGCACCGCCCACGCCGACCACATCCGCTGCATCGAAATCATCACCGGCCGCGGCAACGCCACCACCGGCGGAACCCTCCGCCGCGAACTCCCCCTCTGGCTCAACCTCCCCCACCTGCGCCCCCTCATCCTCGCCGCCAGCCACCCCCACACCCTCAACCCCGGCGCCGTCCGCCTCCTCCTCCGCCGCATCCGATGACGATCCTGGAAGGGTGCAAGGGATGGCAGCAAGCAAGGTCAGGGCTCTGCCCTGAACCCGCCAAAGGGCCGTCACCCTTTGGAAACCCTGTTGGTTTCTTGAAGAAGGGGGGCTGCACCACTCGGCACGCGGGCAGGTCTCGCCAAGCCCCCCTTCTTCAAGAAACCCTCATGGAGTCCAGAGGCGACCGCCTCTGGTGGGGTCCCATGCTTGAAGTATGGGGGGCAAAGCCCCTGGCCTTCCTTCCTATCGTCCCAGGCACGTTCCCATGACGCCATTCGGGGTGCGGTTGCGGGTGTTGCGGGCGGAGCGGGGGATGACGTTGAAGCAGTTGGCGGTGCAGATTCAGGTGTCGGCGGCGTATTTGTCGGCGTTGGAGCATGGGCGGCGCGGGGCGCCGAGCATCGGGCTGGTGCATCAGGTGTGTGAGGTGTTCGGGCTGATCTGGGATGATGCGGAGGAGTTGGGGCGGCTCGCCCGGCTGTCCCGGCCGCGGGTGACGATCGATACGGGGGGGTTGGCGGCGGAGCGCACGGCGCTCGCCAACCGGCTGGCGCAGGCCATCCACCGGCTGCCGGCGGAGACGATCGCGGCTCTCCATGCGGTGCTGGATGCGGCGCCGCCGGTTTCCGCGGTGTCGCGGCAGAAGCGGCGCTAGTGTCCCGCCCCCGAAGTTCGCTGCCCTATGCAGCGAACGCAGGGGATAAGCGGGCCACTGAAAACAAAGGCTAGGCGGGCAGCGCGCCGGCTCCGCGCAGGAAGGCCAGAAGCGGCAGCAAGGGCAGGCCGAGGATTGCGAAGTAGTCGCCTTCGATCCGTTCGAACAGTTGCAGCCCGGGGCCTTCCAGGCGATAGGCGCCGACGCTCTTTGTCACGTTGTCGCCTTCGGCGGCCAGGTAGGCGTCCAGCATCTCCGCCGAGAAGGATCGCATGGTCAGGCGCGGGGTGGCGACATGCTGCCAGAGGATGTCTCCCGCCCGCATGCACAGCACCGCCGTCACCAGCGTGTGGGTGCGTTCGCGCAGGGCCAGAAGTTGGGCGCGGGCGGCGTCGCGATCGGCCGGCTTGTCGAACCAGCGCTCGTCGCAGACCAGGATCTGGTCGGCCCCGATCACGATGGCATCCGCCCGCCGGAGCGAGAGGGCGCGGGCCTTGAGGGCGGCAAGTGTAATGGCCGTGGCGGCGACGGGGTCGCCGGCGGTCCGGGCGGCCTGCTTCACGGCCGCTTCGTCCACCGAGGGAACAGAGACCTCGATGGGAACGCCGGCGGCTTCGAGCAGCGCGCGGCGTGTCGGGGAGCCGCTGGCGAGCACCAGCGGCGGCGCGGCCCGGGCCAGCTCAGCCATGCGCCTTGGCTTCGGCCTTGCGGCGGCGCTCGTGCCAGGATTCCATCAGCTGCGTCACCGCGACCGCGGTTTCCTCGATCGAGCGGCGGGTGACGTCGATCACCGGCCAGCCGCGGCTCGCGCACAGCCGCCGCGCCCACAGCAGCTCGGCCTTCACGGCTTCCTGGTCCACGTATTCGCCCTGGTCCTGCCGCACGACCCCGGTGCTGGCGCCGACGCCGATCAGCCGAAGCCGGTGGCGGCGAATGTCGATCAGCGCCGGGGCGTCCAGGGTCAGCCCGATCACCGGGCAGGTCGCGGCGAGCAGGGCGTCGGGCAGGGCCAGGCTCGGCACCAGCGGCACGTTGGCCGCCTTGATGCCGCGATTGGCGAGGTAGAACGAGGTCGGCGTTTTCGAACTGCGGGAGACGCCGACCAGCACCACGTCCGCCTCGGCGATCCCGGCTTGCGCCTGGCCGTCGTCATGGGCCAGCACGTAGTGCATGGCGTCGATCCGGCGGAAATAATCGGCGTCCAGCACATATTGCCGTCCCGGCCGGGCGGTCGCCTGCTCGCCGATCTGCTCCTGCAGCATCGCCATCACCGGGTCGAGCACGTTCACCACGGCGACGCCGATGCGCAGGCAGGCGGTTTCCAGCTCACCCCGCAGCGCCTTGTCCACCACGGTGGACAGCACCGGCCCGGGTTCCGCCTCGATCCCCTCCAGCACCCGGTGCATCTGGAACCGGGTCCGGATCAGGCTCCAGCGATGATAGATGATCGAGACATGCTCGAACTGCGCGACCGTCGCCCGGGCCATGGAGTTCAGCGTCTCGCCGGTGGCGTCGGAGACCAGATGCAGGTTCATGCGATCGAGGGACATGCTGTGGACAATAGCGGGAAGAGCGGGGACAGGCGCGCCTCTTTTCGCGCGTTTCCCGGCCAGCGGGGATAACCGCCCCCCGCCGCGTACGCCGGAACAACTTCCGCCGCTTTCCCCTTCGGTCGGGATGGCCCGGAATCAGGTTTCAGAGTCAGCCGCTTGCGGCCCGCACCGCATGTGGACAGCTTGCCGGCAATTCCGGCAAAGCGGGAAACCCCGTTATCCACATCCCCTTCTACCCCCTCATCAGCTTTTCTTTCCTTTCATCTCTGATTAGGGAGGGGGATGGATGGAGCATTGCCTGGAAAAACCCTGCTGCGCGCCCTGGCGGGGGAGGCGGTCTGGCCGCCGCCGGTGTGGCTGATGCGCCAAGCCGGGCGCTACCTGCCGGAATACCGCGCGGTGCGGGCCAGGGCCGGGGATTTCATCGATCTGTGCCTGAATCCGGCGCTGGCCGCCGAGGTCACGCTGCAGCCGGTACGCCGGTTCGGGCTCGATGCGGCCATCCTGTTCAGCGATATCCTCATCCTGCCCTGGGCTCTGGGCCACGGGCTGCGCTTCGTCGAAGGGGAAGGGCCGGTGCTGCCGCCGTTGCGGCGAGCGGCGGATCTGGCCGCGCTCGATCCGGCGCGCGTGCCGAATGCAGTCGCACCGGTGCTGGAAGCGATCGGGCGCGTCCGGGAATCGCTCGATTCCCGGGCCGCGCTGATCGGCTTTGCCGGCAGCCCGTTCACCGTGGCCTGCTACATGGTGGAAGGTGGCGGATCGAAGGATTTCGCGGCCACACGGGCGATGGCCTATGGCGATCCGGCCTTGTTCGCCGCCCTGATCGACCTGCTGACCGAGGCGACGATCGGCTGCCTCGACGCCCAGATCGCGGCGGGGGCGGACGTGGCGATGCTGTTCGACAGCTGGGCGGGCGTGCTGTCGCCCACCCTGTTCCGCCGGCACGTGATCGCGCCCACGCTGCGGATCGCAACTGCGCTGCGCGTGCGCCATCCGGGCGTGAAGCTGATCGGCTTCCCCCGCCTCGCCGGATGGATGCTCGGGCCCTACGCGCAGCAGACCGGCCTCGATGCGGTAGGCATGGATACCGCGACCGATCCGGCCGCAGCGGCGCGGGCCGTGCCGCCGCGCATCGCCTTGCAGGGCAATCTCGATCCGCTGGCGCTCGCGGCGGGTGGGGTGGTGCTGGCGGAGGAGACAGCCGCCGTCCTGGCAGCCATGCGCGGCCGTCCCTTCGTGTTCAATCTTGGCCATGGCATCGTGCCGCACACGCCGCCGGAGCACGTCGCCGATCTGGTCGCCCTGGTCAGAGCCGCTTGACGCGCCCGGCCCATCCGCCACTTTGAGCCGAATGAGCGCCGCACCCCTTTCACCCGGCCGACCCCGCCTTGCCGTTGTCCTGTTCAACCTGGGCGGGCCGGATTCGCCGCAGGCGGTGCGGCCCTTCCTGGTCAACCTGTTCAAGGACAAGGCGATCCTACGGGTGCCGTTCTTCATCCGCCCGTTCCTCGCCCGCATCATCGCCTATGCCCGCACCCGGACGGCGCGGGTGAACTACGCCCATCTCGGCGGCAGATCCCCGCTGCTGGAGCTGACGGAGCGGCAGGCCACCGCGCTGCAGGCGGCCCTGCCGGAGTTCGACACGCGCTGCTTCGTCGCCATGCGTTACTGGCACCCGTTCAGCGATGTCGCGGCCCGCGCGGTCAGGGCTTGGGACCCGGACGAGATCGTGCTGCTGCCGCTCTATCCCCAGTATTCGACGACCACCACTGGCAGCTCGCTGACCGCCTGGCGGGAGGCGGCGGCGCGGGCGGGGCTCGCGAAACCGACGACCGCGATCTGCTGCTGGCACGCCGATCCCGGCTTTGCCGCCGCCACGGCGGCGCTGCTGGCGCGGGCGATCGACGCGGCCCAGGCGGAACTTGATCCGCTGGTGAAGCTGCGCGTGCTGTTCTCGGCGCATGGCCTGCCGGAGACCATCGTGAAGGCGGGCGATCCCTACCAGTTCCAGGTCGAGCGCAGCGTGGCCGCGGTGCTGAAGGCGCTCGGCCGGCCGGGGCTCGACACGAGCATCTGCTACCAATCCCGCGTGACGCCGCAGAAATGGCTTTCCCCCAGCACGGATGCGGCGATCGCGACGGCGGCGGAGGACAAGGTCGCGGTGCTGGTGGTGCCGATCGCCTTCGTCTCCGACCATTCGGAAACGCTGGTGGAGCTGGATATCGACTACCGGGAACTGGCGCACCGGCTGGGCGTCCCCGGCTATTTCCGCGCCCCGGTGCAGAACGACGACGCGGGGTTCATCGAAGCCCTCGCCAACCTCGTCCGTTCCGCCCGTGCCCGAGGCCCCGGCCTGTGCAGCTTCGCGGGTGGCCGGACCTGCCCGGTCCCGCACCGGGATTGCCCGCACGCCCGCGCCGGCACCGCACCAGCGCAGATGGAAAGACAGGCTGCATGACGCTTCTGGCCAAGGACGTGCTGGCGCGGCGATCCGACCCGCCCGGCCTCATCATCTTCGATTGCGACGGCGTGCTGGTCGACAGCGAGCATATCGCCGGCCGCCTGCTGGCCGAGGACATCTCCGCCCTCGGCTGGGTCATCACCCCGGAGGAGTGTCATCACCTGTTCCTGGGCTGCTCGCTCACCGACATGCTGCCGATGATCGCGGCGCGCGTGGCGATCCCGCCGGGCTGGACGCTCCGGGTCGCCGAACGGATGGTGCGCGCCCTTGCCGAGGAGGCCGAGGCGATGCCGGGGGCGGAGGCGGCGCTGCGGGCGGTGAGCGCGCTCGGGCTGCCCTGGCGGGTCGCCTCCAACTCCTCGCACGAGGAAATGGCGGTGAAGTTCGCCCGAACCGGGCTGGCCGATCTGGTGGCCGGCCGCCTGCACAGCGCGGCCGATGTCGTGCGGAAGGGCGGCCGGGGCAAGCCGGCGCCCGATCTGTTCCTCGCCACCGCCGCCGCCGCTTCGGTTCCGCCTTCCGCCTGCGTGGTGGTCGAGGATTCGCTGCCGGGCGCGCGGGCAGCCCGGGCGGCGGGAATGAGCTGCCTCGCCCTCGTGCCGCATGGGGAGGGCCAGGCGTTGCAGGCCGAGGGCGCGGGCATCTTCCATGCGCTGGCGGAGCTGCCCGCGATGCTGGCCGGCGCGCTGCGGGTGGCGGCGTGAGCCTCGGCCTGCTCGCCCCGCTCGGCCCGTTCATTCCCTGGATCAAGGCATTCCACGTGATCTCGGTCATCGCCTGGATGGCCGGGCTGCTCTATCTGCCGCGGCTGTACGTGTATCATTGCGACGTGCCGCGCGGCTCGACGGAGAGCGAGCGGTTCAAGGTGATGGAACGGCGGCTGCTGCGCCAGATCGTCAACCCGGCGATGATCTCGGCCTGGATTTTCGGCGCGCTGATGGCGCTCACCCCCGGCGTGATCGACTGGGGGGCGGGCTGGTGGCAGGTGAAGCTCGCCGCCGTCCTCCTGATGTCGGGCTTCCATGGGGCGGCGTCGAAATGGCGGCGGAGCTTCCTGGAGGATCGCAACACCCGCCCGCAGCGCTTCTACCGCCTCGCCAACGAGGTGCCGGCGGTGCTGATGGTGGTGATCGTGATCATGGTGATCGTCCGGCCGTTCTGAAGGAACGGGTGCAAAATTCCGGTGATGGTGGTTGACGCGGGCAGGCCCCGCGCCTAGGTTCCGCACGTTTCGCATCGGCGGCATCCTCGCGTCGGCCGATCCCCTCTCCTCCACGAACCAGCACCCGCCGCATCGCGCGACGGGCCGCCATGTCCCCGAAGCCGCTGGTCCGTACCCCCCGCTCCATATCAAGGCGCTCACGATGCACCTCGCCGAACTCAAGGCAAAATCCCCCGCCGACCTGCTCAGCTTTGCCGAATCCTTGCAGATCGAGAACGCATCCATCCTGCGCAAGCAGGACATGATGTTCGCCATCCTGAAGAACCTCGCCGAGAACGACCAGGCGATCCATGGCGACGGCACGCTCGAAATCCTGCCGGACGGATTCGGCTTCCTGCGCAGCCCGGAGGCGAACTACCTGCCCGGGCCGGACGACATCTACGTCAGCCCGACGCAGGTGCGCCGCTTCGCGCTGCGCACCGGCGATACCGTGGAAGGCCAGATCCGCGCCCCGAAGGACGGGGAGCGGTATTTCGCGCTGCTGAAGCTCAACAACATCAATTTCGAGCCGCCGGACGCGGTGCGCCACCGCATCAACTTCGACAACCTCACCCCGCTGTATCCCGACGAGCGGCTGAAGATGGAGGTCGAGAACTTCCAGTCGGTCGCCAAGGCCCCGGGCAAGGACTTCACGCCGCGGGTGATCGACCTGATCGCCCCCATCGGCAAGGGCCAGCGCGCCCTGGTGGTGGCCCCGCCGCGCACCGGCAAGACGGTGATGCTGCAGAACATCGCCACCGCGATCGCCGCCAACCACCCCGAGGTGTTCCTGATCGTGCTGCTGATCGACGAGCGGCCCGAGGAAGTGACCGACATGTCCCGCAGCGTGAAAGGGGAGGTGATCGCCTCCACCTTCGACGAGCCTGCGACGCGCCATGTGCAGGTGACGGAGATGGTGCTGGAGAAGGCCAAACGCCTCGTCGAGCACAAGCGGGACGTGGTGATCCTGCTCGATTCCATCACCCGCCTCGCCCGCGCCTACAACACCGTGGTGCCGAGCTCCGGCAAGGTGCTGACCGGCGGTGTGGACGCGAACGCATTGCAGCGCCCGAAGCGCTTCTTCGGCGCGGCGCGCAACATCGAGGAAGGCGGCAGCCTGACCATCATCGCCACCGCCCTGATCGATACCGGCAGCCGGATGGACGAGGTGATCTTCGAGGAGTTCAAGGGCACCGGCAATTCGGAGATCATTCTCGACCGCAAGCTGTCGGACAAGCGCACCTTCCCGGCGATCGACATCACCAAGTCCGGCACCCGGAAAGAGGAACTGCTGGTCGAGAAGGGCACGCTGTCCAAGATGTGGGTGCTCCGCCGAATCCTCAACCCGATGGGCACGGTGGATGCGATGGAGTTCCTGCTGGACAAGCTGAAGTACAGCAAGACCAACCAGGACTTCTTCGACGCGATGAACACGTAGGTATTTCTAGTGGGATTATAACCGCAACGACTGGTGATATTTAAGGTGTTATTAAGAAAAGATTTTCAAGAACTTGCAGAGCTGAGACTCCGCGAGTCGGCAGCTCTGTTCGCCGGTCATTATTTTGATGGCGCGTTCTATCTCGGTGGCCTTGGACTCGAGTGTGCTCTCAAAGCGTGCGTTGCACGAAAGGCTCAGGAATTTCAATTCCCGGATGCCAAATGGGCGAACCGGGTCAACACCCATCAACTTGCGATATTGCTTAATGAAGCGGGGCTTGAAAACGAACTCAAAAGCGCACCGACGGCTGTCGGAGTGAATTGGGCAGATGTGAAGAACTGGAAGATTGAGTCGCGTTATGAGATAGGAAAGTCGGAAGCTGAATGCCGCGATTTTCTGGCCGCGGTCTCCGGTCAGGATGGAGTCCTACAATGGCTCAAACTATTTTGGTAAAATCAGACCTCAGTGTGGAGATGATCTCTGCTGGCCGGCAGCTTCTCCATCATCTGGATTTGATCGGGATCGTCTTCGACGCGGCTTTTTGGCTGTTTGACGACGATATCGCCGAGTGGCGTCTGGTTATGGCCAGCGCGACGGTTCGAAGCAACGGACCAAACGCCCTGTATCATAAGGTCAATCAAGCTCTGTCGCAGCTTAACCTAATGAATAGCCTGTCAATTGATATGTTCTCGATTGTTGATGAGCGTACCCCCGTCGTCAAACTCCTTGTCGGTGCTTTAGGAACGACGGCCAGCGTGGACGGGACACGACTGGACAATGCAACAATAGACGGGGTGCGACTTTCTGGATGCTTATTGTATCGCTTGACCATCAATCAGACAGTTTCCGTCGGCGAGCAAAGAGCATGAGCGAACACGACTGAACGCCGGATTTGCAAATATATAGATATCCTTATATGTCGGGGGTTCCGCAGCCCAGGAGTCCCCGATGCCTGACGTGAACGCCGCCTCCGATTTCAAGGTGAAGGATTTCTCGCTCGCCGACTGGGGGCGGAAGGAAATCGCGATGGCCGAGGATGAGATGCCCGGCCTGATGGCGATCCGTGCCGAATACGGCGCGTCGAAGCCGCTCAAGGGCGCGCGCATCGCCGGCTGCCTGCACATGACCATCCAGACCGCGGTGCTGATCGAGACGCTGACGGCGCTGGGCGCGACCGTGCGCTGGTCTTCCTGCAACATCTTCTCGACCCAGGACCATGCCGCCGCGGGCGTGGCTGCCGCCGGCACCCCCGTGTTCGCCTGGAAGGGCATGAGCGAGGAGGAGTTCTGGTGGTGCATCGAGCAGACGGTGCGCGGGCCGGACGGCTGGACGCCGAACATGATCCTCGATGACGGCGGGGATCTGACCAAGCTGATGCACGACAAATACCCCGCCATGCTGGCCGACGTGCGCGGCATTTCGGAGGAGACGACCACCGGCGTGCACCGGCTGTGGGACATGGCGAAGGCGGGCACGCTTCTGGTGCCGGCGATCAACGTGAACGACAGCGTGACCAAATCGAAGTTCGACAACCTCTACGGCTGCCGGGAATCGCTGGTGGACGGCATCCGCCGCGGCACCGATGTGATGATGGCGGGCAAGGTTGCCGTGGTGGCCGGGTTCGGCGATGTGGGCAAGGGTTCGTCCGCCTCCCTGCGCAACGCCGGCTGCCGCGTGCTGGTGACGGAGGCCGACCCGATCTGCGCCTTGCAGGCGGCGATGGAGGGCTACGAGGTCGTCACCATGGAGGATGCCGCCCCGCGCGGGGACATCTTCGTGACCGCGACCGGCAATGTGGACGTGATCACGCTCGACCACATGCGCGCGATGAAGAACCGCGCGGTCGTCTGCAACATCGGCCATTTCGATTCCGAGATCCAGATCGAGGCCTTGCGCAACTACCGCTGGGAGAACGTGAAGCCGCAGGTGGACGAGGTGGTGTTCCCCGACGGCAAGCGGCTGATCGTGTTGAGCGAGGGGCGGCTTGTGAACCTCGGCAACGCGACCGGCCATCCGAGCTTCGTGATGAGCGCGAGCTTCTCCAACCAGGTGCTGGCCCAGATCGAGCTGTGGACCGCGCCGGCCGGCAAGTACGAGCGCAAGGTGTACACCCTGCCCAAGCAGCTCGACGAAAAAGTGGCCGCGCTGCACCTGGCCAAGGTGGGCGCGAAGCTGACGAAGCTGACGCCGGCCCAGGCGGACTATATCGGCGTGGGCCCGGCCGGCCCGTTCAAGCACGAGTTGTATCGGTACTGATCCGGGCTGCCTGTCGCCGGGGCTGGTTTACTCCGCCAGCTCCGGCAGTCCCCGGTACAGCTCCAGCGCATCGGGATTCGCGAGCGCCTCCACGTTCTTCACCGGCTTCCCGTGCACCACGTCCCGCACCGCGATTTCGGTGATCTTGCCGGAGCGGGTGCGGGGGATATCGGCCACGGCGAGGATGCGGGCGGGCACGTGGCGGGGGGAGGCGTTGCCGCGGATCACGCTGCGGATCGCGTCGCGCAGCGCATCGTCCAGCACCGCGCCGTCGGCGAGGCGGACGAACAGCACCACGCGCACATCGCCCTGCCATTGCTGGCCGATCGCGACGGATTCCACGATCTGCGGCAGCTTCTCCACCTGGCGGTAGATCTCGGCGGTGCCGATGCGCACCCCGCCGGGGTTCAGCACCGCGTCCGACCGGCCGGTGATGACGAGGCCGGCGGTGCCGTCCTCGTGCTCCGCCAGTTCGCACCAGTCGCCATGGTGCCAGATGCCGGGGAAATGCTCGAAATAGGCGGCGCGGTAGCGTGCGCCGTCCGCGTCGTTCCAGAAGGACAGGGGCATCGAGGGGAAGGGCTGGCGGCAGACCAGCTCGCCCTGGGTGCCGCGCACCGGCCTGCCCGCGTCGTCGAACACCTCCACATCGAGGCCGAGGCCGCGGGTGGCAAGCTCGCCGCGCCGCACCGGGCCGAGCGGGTTGCCGAGCGCGAAGCAGCCGCAGATGTCCGTCCCGCCGGAGATGGACGCGAGCATCACGTCCGCCTTCACGTGCTGATACACGAAATCGAACGATTCCGGGGCGAGCGGGGAGCCGGTGGACAGGATGGTCCGCAGCGCAGACAGGTCATGCGTTCGCGCAGGCTCCACGCCGGCCTTGTGCACGGAATCGATCCATTTGGCCGATGTGCCGAGGATCGTCATCCGTTCCGCCACCGCGATGTCGAACAGGGCGGCGGGGCCGGGGTGGAAGGGGTTGCCGTCGAACAGCAGCAGCGTCGCCCCCGTCATCAGCCCGCTGATCTGCCAGTTCCACATCATCCACCCGAGCGTGGTGAAGTAGAACAGCCGATCATCCGGCTTCACGTCGGTATGCAGCAGGTGTTCGCAGGCGTGCTTCAGCAGGGTGCCGCCGGCGCCATGGACGATGCACTTCGGCTTGCCGGTGGTGCCGGAGCTGAACAGGATATAGAGCGGGCTGTTGAAGGGCATGCGCCGGAACGACAGGGGCGCGGCACGGTGCGGGGCCAGCAGGTCGGGCAGGGCGGTCGCGCCGGGAACGGCAAGGGCGGCGGGGTCGTCGATGAAGGGCACCACCACGAGCGCGGTGCCCGGCAGGCCCGCGATGGCTTCGGCGATGCGCGGGGCGTTGCGGAACAGCTTGCCGCCGTAGCGGTAGCCGTCGGCCGCCAGCAGCAGCTTCGGTTCGATCTGCCCGAACCGGTCCAGCACCCCGGCCGCGCCGAAATCGGGCGAACACGAACTCCAGACCGCGCCGATCGCGTTGGTGGCGAGCATCGCCGCCGCGGCTTCGGGGATGTCCGGCAGCCAGCCGGCCACCCGGTCTCCGGGGCCCACGCCGGCGGCGGTGAAGGCGGCCGCCATCGCCGCGACCTCCGCGCGCAGCCGGTCGCGCGACCAGGCGGTGCGCTGCCCGTCCTCGCCGCGGAAAACCAGCGCCTCCCGCGCGCCCTGGTGGCGGAGGATGTTCTCGGCGTAGCTGATCCGGCATTCGGGAAAGAAGCGCGCGGCCTCCATGGTCGCGCCCAGGGTGAGCGCGGGGCCTGCCTTGTCGCCGATCAGGCCGGTGAAATCCCACAGCGCATCCCAGAAGCCCGGCAGGTCGGCCACCGACCAGCGCCACAGCGCCGGCCAGTCCGCCGGTTCCGCCCGGCCGGTGGCGGCCAGCCAGTGGAGGAAGGCGCCGGCGTTGGTGGTGGCGGCGCGTTCGGCCGAGGGAGCCCAGAGGATATCGCTCATGGAACCTCGTTCATGGAATCTCGCCCATGCCTGCTTCGCCCCCTTTCGGCCGCGCCGGAACGGCGGCGAACCGCCCGATGATGTGACGCAGCCGCGGCGGCGGCGCAAGCCGCGGCCCTTGCCTTCATCGCGCGGCTGTGCCCAAAGACGGCATCGCAGGCGGCATGGCCGCCCGCTCACGCTGCCGTGCCGCCATTTCGCCCCGCCGGGCGGATAGGATGCCGCTACCACGACCGGGAGTTCCACGCCGCGCCATGCGCAGCCGCCTGCTGATCTCGCGGCTCGACCGCTATATCTTCCGCCAGCTTCTGTTCGCGCTGGTGGCCGTCACCGGCGGCCTCGTGGCGCTGATCTGGCTGACGCAGTCGCTGCGCTTCGTGGAGCTGATCGTCAACCGCGGCCTTTCGCCGGTGGTGTTCCTGAAGCTGACTGGCCTGCTGATCCCGAGCTTCATCGCCGTGATCCTGCCGATCACGACCTTCGTGGTGGTGCAGTTCGTCTATCAGCGGCTCGCCGGCGACCGGGAGCTGACGGTGATGCGCGCGGCCGGGCTGTCGCCCTATGCGCTGGCGCGCCCGGCGCTGGTGCTCACGGTAATGGTTGTCTGCATGAGCTACGTGCTCAACCTGTGGGTCGTGCCGGCGAGCCTGACCGCCTTTCGCGAATTCCAGTTCGCCATCCGCAACCGCATCGCCGCGTTCCTGCTGCAGGAGGGGGTTTTCACCCCGATCTCCGCCGATCTCACGGTCTATATCCGCTCCCGCGATCCCAACGGCACGCTGCACGGCATCCTAGTGAATGACGAACGCAACAAGAACGCGCCGGCGACGATCCTGGCGGAATCCGGGCGCATCCTGTCCGGCCCGTCCGGCCCGCGGGTGGTGCTGTTCAACGGCAGCCGCCAGGAGATCGACCGCCATACCGGGCGGCTCGACGTGCTGAGCTTCAAGCAGAACACGATCGACCTCGCGGAGGCCGCCCATACCACCGATGCGCGGTATCGCGACGACAGCGAGGTGTCCCTCCGTGCCCTGCTTCATCCGGACCCGCGCTGGGTCAGCCCGCAGGACGTGCCGAAATGGCATGCCGAGGCGCACAAGCGCCTCGCCGGGCCGCTCACCGCCGCGTCCTACGCGCTGGTCGCGCTGGTCTCGGTGCTCGGCGGCCCGTTCCGCCGGCATGGCGGGCTGCTGCGGCCGGCGGCGGCGGTGACGGCGATGGTGCTGCTGCTGGCGGTGGAACTGGCGGCGGACAACCTCGCGGCGAAGAACAACGTGTGGATTCCGCTGATCTGGGTCCAGGCCGTGGTGCCCGGGCTGATTGCCGGGTGGCTGCTGTTCCGCCCGCAATTCACCTGGTCCCTGCGCGGGCTGTTCGATCTTGCCGGGCCGGCGGATGCCGGGCGCGGGGGCGGCTGAGCATGCCGATCTGCACCACGCTCTCGCTCTATATCGGGCGGCAGTTCACCCTGGCGGTGCTCGGCATGCTGGCCGGGCTCTCCGGCCTCGTCTCCCTGTTCGATTTCCTGGAACTGCTGCGCCGCGCCGCCACGCGCCCGGGGGCGACGTTCGGGCTGATGGCCGGCATGGCCGCGCTGCGCCTGCCGTGGGAGATGATGGAGATCCTGCCGTTCGCCATCCTGCTGGGCGGGATCCTGGCGTTCTGGCGGCTCACCCGCTCCTCCGAGCTGATCGTCGCCCGCGCCGCCGGCATCTCGGCCTGGCAGTTCCTGGCCGCGCCGGTGCTGATCGCGGTGCTGCTGGGCGTGCTGGCGACCACGGCGATCAGCCCGCTCTCGGCCGCGCTGTTCGCCCGGGCGGAGACGCTCGACACCCTCTACCTGAAGACCAGCTCGGGGCCGATGTCGCTCGCCGGCGGGCAGTTGTGGTTGCGGCAGGCGGATACCGGGCTCAATCCGCACGGCGTGGCCATCCTGCACGCGCGCCAGGTGAAGGTGAGCAAGGGGCGGCTGACGGCGCGGGAGGTGAGCGTGTTCCGCCTCGGCCCGAAGGACCAGCTCCTCGGCCGGATCGAGGCGACGCACGCCGCCCTGGCGTCCGGCGTCTGGGTGCTGGATGATGCGCGCACCATGCAGCCCGGCCGCGCCCCCACGCCCCATAAATACCTCCGCCTGCCCACCGACCTCACGGTGTCCAGGGTGCAGGAAAGCTTTGCCTCCCCCGATACCCTGTCGTTCTGGGCGCTGCCGGGCTTCATCCGGTTGCTGCGGCAATCGGGCTTCTCCGCCATCCGCCACCAGCTCCGCTTCCAGACGCTGCTGGCCCTGCCGTTGCTGTCGGGCACGATGGCGCTGGTGGCGGCCGGCTTCTCCATGCGCCCGTCCCGCCGCGGCGGGGTGGCGCGGATGATCGGCAGCGGCGTCGCGGCCGGGTTCGCGCTGTTCATGGTTTCGAAGCTCGCCGAGGAATTCGGCCAGTCCGGCGTGCTGCCCACCCTGCTCGCGGCCTGGGCGCCAGCCGCCGCCGGGCTGATGCTGGCGGTGGCGCTGCTGCTGCATCTTGAAGATGGTTAGCCGCTTGAAGATCGGCGGGCCGACGAGGCGTTTTCTGCTGGCCCGGCCGCGCCCGCTGCCGGTGGCGCTGGCGGCGGCGGCATTGCTGCTGCTCGCGGTCCGCTTCGCGGCGGCCCAGGTGTCGCTGCTGGCCGGCGGCCATGCCCAGCCGGTTTCGAACACGCAGCCGGTGACGTTCCTCGCCGACCAGGTCTCCTACAACCGGCAGACCGGGATCGTCACCGCGACCGGCCATGTCGAGGCCTGGCAGGGCGACCATATCGTCTATGCCGACAAGATGACGTTCGACCGCAACACGAACGTCGCCGCGGCCATCGGGCACGTGGTGATGCTGGAGCCCAGCGGGCAGGTGCTGTTCTCGAACTACGCCGAATTGTCCCGCAACATGAAGAACGGCGTGATGAAGGGCATGAGCGTGCGGCTCGCGCAGAACGCGAAGCTCGCCGCGAACGGCGCGCGCCGGACGGGCGGGCAGATCAACGAGCTGAGCAAGGCGGTCTATTCTACCTGCAACGTCTGCCGGAAAAACCCGAACATCCCGCCGCTGTGGGCCATTCGCGCCTCCTCCGCGGTGCAGGATCTGCAGCACAAGCGCATCGAGTACAAGGATGCGGTGATGGAGATCTACGGGCTGCCGGTGGCGTATTTCCCGTTCTTCTTCAGCCCCGACCCTTCGGTGAAGCGGGCGAGCGGGCTGCTCATACCCTCCGTCGGCGAATCGAGCCATCTCGGCGCCTTCGCCAGCATTCCTTATTTCTGGGTGATCGACAAATCCTCGGACGCGACGATCATTCCCACGCTCGCGACACAGACCGGGCCGCAGCTGCAGACCATCTACCGCAAGCGCTTCAACGACGGCGAAATCCGCATCAATGCCGCCGCCGCGTATGACCAGCACAAGCCGCAGGGGTATCTGTTCGCGCACGGGGTGTTCGACCTGAACAGCACCTGGCGCTACGGGTTCGATTTCAACCGCGCCTCCTCCACCGACTATCTGCGGGATTTCAACATCCTGCCCAGCGCCAACACGCTGAACAGCCAGGTCTATCTGGAAGGCTTCGGCCCCGGCGCCTATGCAAGGATCGACACGCGCTTCTACCAGGCGCTGCAGAACTCCGTGGTCGCCAGCTCGCTGCCGGTGGTGCTGCCCTATGCGCGCTATTCCTTCTTCGGCGAGCCGGATGCATGGGGCGGGCGCTTCTCGGCCGACACCAGCTTCTTCAACGTCCTGCGCCAATCGGGCACCAGCACCGCCCGCGGCGCGCTGACGATGAATTATGAAAAGCCCTTCACCGGGCAGTTCGGCGATCTGTGGAAGCTGCAATTCCACCTCGATGCCGCGGTGTATTCCGCGCACAACCTGAACGAGCTGCCGAATTTCGGCACCGCGAATTCGGCCGAAACCGCCCGCGCCCTGCCTCAGGTCGCGCTCGACTACCGCTGGCCGCTGATGCGCGATGCCGGGCGCTGGGGCACCCAGATCATCGAGCCGATCGCCCAGCTCATCGTCGCGCCCAACATCGGCAACCGCACCAGCCTGAACATCCCGAACGAGGACAGCCTCGACCTGCAGTTCACCGATGCGAACCTGTTCGGCTTCAACAAATTCCCCGGCATCGACCGGCTGGAGGGCGGCACGCGGGTCAATGTCGGCCTGCATGGCGCGTGGTACATGGGCGGCTCCTCGCTCGACGCGCTGATCGGCCAGTCCTACCGGCTGCACAAGGACACAACCTTCCCGGTGGGTTCGGGGCTGTCCGACAATGTCTCCGACATCGTCGGGCATGTGTCGCTGAGCCCGACGCCATGGCTTGATCTGACCTATCGCACCCGGCTCGACCACAAGACCTTCCAGCAGCGCTTCATCGATGCCACCGCCTCGGTCGGGAACAACACGCTGCGGGTGACGGGGGGCTATCTCTACACCGCCACCGACCCGTATTTCCTTTACGATTCCTCGCCGCCGCCGACTTCGGTGAATACGCCGCGCAACGAGATCATGCTGAGTGCGACGACCCATCTGGGGCAGTGGCGGCTGTCCGGCTATACGCGGCGGGATTTGCAGAGCGCGCAATTCGTCTCCGCCGGGCTCGATGCCGCCTACGAAAACGAATGCCTGGTCTTCGAGGTGAAGTTCGACCGCCGGTTCACTTCGCTCAACGGCGACCACGGCGCGACCGCCCTGCTGTTCCAGGTCACGTTCAAGACCCTGGGCACCGTCGGCTTCGGCGCGCTGTGAACATGGGAACGGAATTCCAACACATGTCCTTGCGTTTCTCCCGCTGGCGGATGCCGGCCCTGTCGGCGCTGCTGGTCCTTGCTTTTGCCGGCCCTGCGTTCGTCGCTCCCGCGCTCGCGCAGGTCGCCTCGATCGCGGCGGTCGTCAACGGCACCGTCATCACCCAGGGCGATGTGAACAACCGCGCCCGGCTGTTCGCCCTGTCCACCGGCCTGCCGCTCACGCCCGACGTGCTGAACCGGCTCGCCCCGCAGGTGACGCGCCAGCTGATCGACGAGCGGCTGCAGCTTCAGGAGGTGGAGAAGCAGCACATCGTGGTGCCGGACAAGGCGATCGCCGCGGCCATCGCCGATATCGAGAAGCGCAACACCATGGCGGCGGGCGATCTGCGCCAGAAGCTCGCCGCCCAGGGTGTGGGCTTCGGCACGCTGATCGACCAGATCCGCACCCAGCTCGGCTGGACCCAGGTGCTGCGCAAGAAGCTCGGGGCATCGGCGCAGCCCTCCCCGCAGGACATCGCCGACCGGCTGGCCCGGATCAAGGCGCAGACGGGGCATAACGAATACAACGTGGGCGAGATCTTCATCCCCATCGAAAGCCAGGCGGGGGCGGCGGATGCGCAGAAGTTCGCCGATACGGTCATCACCCAGCTGCGTGCCGGCGCCCCGTTCCCGGTGGTGGCGGCGCAGTTCAGCCAGAGCCAGACCGCGCTGCAAGGCGGCGCGCTGGGCTGGGTGCAGTCCGAGCAGCTCGATCCGGGGGTTGCCGCCCTTGTGGACCAGATGCCGGTGGGCGCGATCAGCAATCCGGTACCGGTGGCCGGGGGGCTGTCGATCGTGCAGTTGCGCGGCAAGCGGCAGATCGGCAACGACCCGGCCACCGTGCTGACCCTGCGCCAGGTGTTCCTGCCGTTCGCCACCCCGCTCAACCCGCAGGCGCCGACCGCCGCGCAGCAGGCGACGCTGCAGCGGGCGCACGCGCTGGGGACGAGCATTCACAGTTGCAGCGAGATGGAGGCGGCGAACAAGGCGGCCGGGGCCGTGCATCCGGCGGATCCCGGCCCGGTGCAGTTGCAGAACGTGACGCCGCCGCAGTTCCAGAAGCTGCTCACGGACCTGCCGCTCGATCAGGCGAGCCCGCCGCTGCTGGCCAATGACGGGGTGACGGTGGTGATGATCTGCGACCGGCAGACGAAGAACCTCGGCGTTCCGACGAAGAAGCAGATCACGCAACAGATCCTGGGTCACCGGGTGGAGCTGTTCTCCCAGCAGTTGCTGGCCGACCTGCATCGCCGCGCCAACATCCAGATGATGAAGAACTGAGGTTCCGTGCCTTCGCCGCGCCCGCCCGTGCGGCCCCCTCTGAGGGAAGTCATCGCGCGGCACGGGCTCGATGCGCGCCGCAAGCTCGGGCAGCATTTCCTGCTCGACGGCAACCTGACTGCGCGCATCGCCGGGCTGGCCGGGGACCTTTCGGGCCGGCACGTGATCGAGATCGGTCCCGGTCCCGGCGGACTGACCCGCGCGCTGCTGGACAGCCCGGCCGCTTCCGTCACCGCCGTCGAGATCGACCCGCGCGCGGTGGCCGCCATCGAGGAGCTGCGCGCCGACCACCCGGACCGGCTGCGCGTGGTGGCGGCGGACGCGCTCGGGCTTGATCTCTCCACGCTGGCGCCGCCGCCGCGGCAGGTCATCGCCAATCTTCCCTACAACATCGCGAGCCCGCTGCTGGTCGGCTGGCTGCGGCAGGCCGGGGCGTTCGAGCGGCTCACGCTGATGTTCCAGCAGGAGGTGGCCGAGCGCATCTGCGCAGCACCCGGCACGCCCGCCTATGGCCGGCTGTCCGTCCTGTGCCAATGGATCTGCCGGGCGGGGCTGCTGATGCGCATTCCGCCCGCCGCCTTCACCCCGCCGCCGCAGGTGGTCTCCGCCGTCGTCGGGCTGATCCCGCACGCCGAACAGCCGCCCCCTGCCCTGTTCGTCGCCATGGAACGGCTGACGGCCGCCGCCTTCGGCCAGCGACGCAAGATGCTGCGCGGCGCGCTGAAATCTCTCGGCGGCGAAGCCCTGCTGATCCGCGCCGGCATCGCGCCGGACCGGCGCGGCGAAACCCTCGCCGTTTCCGAATTCGATCGCCTGGCGCGGCTGACAGCCTGATCAGGATGCCGGCGCGGCCGGCGGCGCGTCGGAATCCGGCAGGGCGTTCACGTCGTACAACACCTGCACGACAACGAACCACGCATAGCGCGTGTCCAGAACCGTGCCGGACGCATCGGCCAACCTGCCTTCCGCCGTGGTCGGGATGTGCTTCATCGTCACCGCATCGTCGACATTGCCGCCGACCACGCTGAGCTGGCCCGGCCGTGCCGCCACCACGATGTCGCAATGGCCGGGGAATGGCCGGTCGGTCGGCAGGTCGTTGAAGGTCAGCGGCACGTTGTGGCGCATGCCCCAGCAGATCAGGTCGCCGGGCTTCGGCGCGTAGTCGGCCGGCCGGCGGTCCCGCAAGGCATAGCCGCCTTGAAGGGCGGCGTTGATGTAGCCGGCATGGTTGATCGAGTAGGGGAAGCGCGCGCCGGCGCCGGCGATGCGCATGACGTAGGAGATGAACGCCGCCGACCAGGCGTAGTTGCCGTCCTCGCTGGCGGGGAACACCTCGCCTTCCGCATTGTGCTTGCCGGTCCAGCGCGCCTCTTTCATGCCCGGCCACATCGCCGTCCACCAGTATTCGCCGACGCGCTCCCACAGGCCGGGCCAGCGCTCGGGCTTCTGGTCGGGCAGCGGCGGCGGCACATCCTGCGGCGCCCGGTCGTCCACCGGCTGGCCGAACAGCCGCCATTCGCGCAAGGCAATCGCCACCGCTTCCTGGCGCGCGAACGGCTCATAGGGCACCTGCGCGAATGCCGGCACATGGTCGTCCGGGATCGATGCGCGGCCCTGACCGTACGGCGCCCGGGCGATCACGCCCGGGTGCGCCGGTTTCGCAGCGCAGCCCGCAACGGCCAGGAGCCCGAGGGCGAGGATCACGGGACGGAGCATCCGCACTCCCGATCGCATGTCCCGGTCCTCGCTCAGTGCCGGTAGTCCGGGGTCTCGCGGTCGAGGGTGCGCTTGATGCTTTCGAGATGCAGACGGGCGGATTCGCCGTCGCCTTCGCGCATCTGCGCGGCGGTTGCGGCGGCGACGGCCTCGGGGATGATCTTCAGGGGGCGGCCGGTGGACAGGGCGAGGCGCTGGGCCTCGGCGGCGCGTTCGAGGTAGTACAGATCGTCCCACGCCTCGGCGATGGTGGGGCCGACGACCATCACGCCGTGGTTCTTCAGGAACACGATGTCGGCCTCGCCCATGCTGGCGGCGATGCGGTCGCCCTCGGCGGTGCTAAGTGCGAGGCCGCCGTAGTGTTCGTCCACGGCAGTGCGGCCGTGGAATTTCAGCGCGGTCTGGCCGGCCCAGGCGAGCGGCGGGCCTTCCAGCATGGCAAGCGCGGTGGCATTGGGCATGTGGGTGTGCAGGGCGACGCGGGCACGCGGCAGGCGCAGGTGCAGCCGGGCGTGGATGTAGAAGGCGGTGGCCTCCGGCTCCCCGCTTCCCGCGATCACGTGGCCGTTGAAATCGCACACCAGCAGGCGGGAGGCGGTGATCTCCTGGAAGCCCCAGCCATAGGGGTTGACCAGGAACAGATCGTCCCGCCCCGGCACCATGGCGGAGAAATGATTGCAGATGCCCTCGTGCAGCCCCAGCCGGGCGGCGGCGCGGAAGCAGGCGGCGAGATCGATCCGCGCCTGCCAGACCGCATCCTGATCGAGATCGCTGTTGCGCCGCGCGGCGGGGGCGGGGTGATCCTGGGCCATCGCATGGGCCATCGCGCACCTTCGGTGAAGCTCGGGGTCCGGTGATCCGGAACAGTTGCAGGAACGGCGGCGGCGGGCAAGGCGCCAGGGTCGGCGCCAGGGTCGACGCCAGGGTCGACGTCGGGATCGGCAGGGGTTGCCTGGCCAGCCGCCGCGGCTCTAATAGCGCCCGCACAGACCGGAGGCGGCATGGCATCCCTGGCGGAAATCGCGGGTCCCAACCCTGCGCTGGCGTTGCAGGCGGCGATACTGGCCCGCCCGGCCACGCCCGAGCGCGAGATGGCGGATGCGATCCGCGCACTGGCGATGGACGCGGTGGAGGCGGCGAAATCCGGCCATCCCGGCATGCCCATGGGGATGGCGGACGCGGCCACCGCGCTATGGACGCGCTTCCTGAAATTCGATGCGGCCGACCCGCGCTGGCCGGACCGGGACCGCTTCGTGCTGTCGGCCGGCCATGGCTCCATGCTGCTCTATGCGCTGCTGCACCTGACCGGCCATGCGGGGATGGAGATCGAGGTGTTGCAGCGCTTCCGCCAGCTGCATTCGGCGGCGGCGGGCCACCCGGAACATGGCGAGCATCCGGCGATCGAGACCACCACCGGGCCGCTGGGGCAGGGGCTGGCCAACGCGGTGGGGATGGCGCTGGCCGAGCGGCTGTTGGCGGCGCGCTTCGGCAAGAGCCTTGTCGACCATCGCACCTGGGTGATCGCAGGCGACGGCTGCCTGATGGAGGGGATCAGCCATGAGGCGATCGGGCTGGCCGGGCATCTGGGGCTGAACAAGCTGTGCGTGCTGTTCGACGACAACGGCATCTCGATCGACGGCAGCACTGCGCTGTCCTGCTCCGACGACGCGCTGAAGCGCTTCGCCGCACATGGCTGGGCGGTGAAGCGGACAGACGGGCATGACCCGGTGGCCGTGGCGGGCGCGCTGTCCTTCGCGATGCGGGCGAAGAAGCCCACGCTGATCGCCTGCCGCACCATCATCGGCTTCGCCGCGCCGAAGAAGGCGGGCACCGCCGCGGTGCACGGCTCTCCGCTCGGGGCCGGCGAGGCGGCGGCGGCGAAGGCGGCGCTGGGTTGGGATCATCCGCCGTTCACCGTTCCGGCCGGCCTCGCGTCGCGCTGGCATGCGGCGGGCAGCCGTGGGGCCACCGCGCGCCGCGCCTGGCTGAAGCGGCTCGCCCGGCACCCGCAACGGGCGGAGTTCGAGCGGGTGATGGCCGGGCGGCTGCCGGAGAGCTTCCACGAGGCGGTGGCCGCGCTGCGGGCGGGCATCGCGCAGGACCGGCCGAAGATCGCCTCCCGCCAGGCGAGCCAGCGCGCGCTGGAGGCGCTGGTGCCGGCCATACCGGAGCTGATCGGCGGCTCGGCGGACCTCACGGGGTCGAACCTCACGCTGGTGAAGGGGATGGAGACGGTTGCGCCGGGCGCTTTCGCCGGCCGCTACATCCACTACGGCATCCGCGAGCACGGCATGGCCGCGGCAATGACCGGCATGGCGCTGCATGGCGGGATCATCCCGTATGGCGGCACGTTCTTCTGCTTCACCGACTACATGCGCCCGTCCCTGCGGCTTGCCGCGCTGATGCGCCAGCGCGTGATCCATGTGCTGACGCATGATTCGATCGGCCTGGGCGAGGACGGGCCGACGCATCAGCCGATCGAGCATCTGGCCAGCCTGCGGGCGATGCCGCATGTGCACGTGTTCCGCCCGGCGGACGCGATGGAGACGGCGGAGTGCTGGGAACTCGCGCTGCGGACGCGCGACGCGCCGAGCCTGCTCGTGCTCTCCCGCCAGGCGCTGCCCACGCTGCGCACCGATACCACCGAGAACCGCTCGGCCCGCGGCGGCTACGTGCTGGCCGAGGCCGAGGGGGCGCGGCAGGCCACGTTGATCGCCACCGGCTCGGAAGTGCCGATCGCGATGGAGGCGCGCGCAGCACTCGCCGGGCAGGGGATCGCGGCCGCGGTGGTGTCGCTGCCCTGCTGGAAGCTGTTCGCTTCGCAGGACGAGGCCTATCGCGCCGCTGTGCTCGGCAGCGCGCCACGCATCGGCATCGAGGCGGCATGCGGCTTCGGGTGGGAGCGGTGGCTGGGCGCTGACGGCGTGTTCCTCGGCATGGACGGCTTCGGCGCCTCGGCCCCGGCCGAGGACCTCTACAGGCATTTCGGCCTGACGCCGGAAGCGATCGTCGCGGCCGTGCGCAAGCGGCTGGGTGCGTGATAGGACTCGGTTCGTCATAAGGGGAACGACATGAAGGTTGCGATCAACGGCTTCGGCCGGATCGGGCGGCTGGTGCTGCGTGCGATCGTCGAGAGCGGGCGGGATGACGTGGCGCCGGTGCTGATCAACGATCTGGGCAGCGTGGAGGCGAACGCGCATCTGTTCCGCTATGACAGCGTGCATGGCCGCTTTCCCGGCGAAGTGGAGGTCGCGGGCGACACGATCACCATCCGCCATGCCGGCCGCGTGATCGGCCCGATCCGGGTGACGGCCGAGCGAGATCCGGCGAAGGTGCCGCTTTCCGGCGTGGATGTCGCGATGGAATGCACTGGCATCTTCACGAAGCGCGAGTCCGCCGCGCACCTCCTCACCGCCGGGGCGCGCAAGGTGCTGGTCTCCGCCCCGGCCGACGGGGTGGATGCGACCGTGGTGTTCGGCGTGAACCACCACATCCTGACGAAGGACATGACGGTGGTGTCCAACGCCTCCTGCACCACCAACTGCCTCGCGCCGATGGCCAAGGTGCTGCATGAGAATTTCGGCATCCTGCGCGGCTACATGGTGACGATCCATGCCTATACCGGCGACCAGAACACGGTCGATACGCTGCACAAGGACATGCACCGGGCGCGGGCGGCGGCGGTTTCCACCATCCCCACATCCACCGGGGCCGCGCGCGCGGTGGGCCTCGTGCTGCCGGAGCTGAAGGGCAAGCTCGACGGTACCGCGATCCGCGTGCCGGTGCCGAACGTTTCGCTCGTCTCGCTCGATGTCAACCTCGCGCATCCGGCGACGAAGGAGGAGATCAACGCGGCGATGAGGGCGGCGGCCGAGGGGCCGCTGAAGGGGATCATCGTCTACAGCACGGAGAAGCTGGTCAGCATCGATTTCAACCATTCTCCGGCCTCGTGCAGCTTCGATGCGACGCAGACGGCGGTGGTGGATGGGGCGCTCGCCCGGGTGATGGGCTGGTACGACAACGAATGGGGCTTCTCGAACCGCATGGTCGATACCGCCGCGCTGCTCGGCAGCCTGTAGCCATGGGCTTCCGCACGCTCGACGGGGTGGAGGTGGCGGGGAAGCGGGTGCTGGTCCGCGCCGACCTCAACGTGCCGGTGCAGGACGGGAAGATCACCGACCCGACCCGGATCGAGCGGCTGTCGCCGACCATTCGCGAGCTGTCGGGGACGGGCGCGCGGGTGGTGGTGTGCAGCCATTTCGGCCGGCCGAAGGGCAAGGTGGTGCCGGAGATGTCGCTCCGCCCGATCGCCACGGCCTTCGGCGAGGTGCTCGGCCGCGAGGTGCGGTTCGTCGCCGAATGCGTGGGGCCGCAAGCCGAGGCGGCGGTGGCGGCGCTGGCCGATGGCGACGTGCTGGTGCTGGAGAACACCCGCTTCCACGCCGGGGAGGAGAAGAACGATCCCGGGCTGGCGCGCGGGCTCGCGGTACTGGCCGATCTTTACGTGAACGATGCCTTCTCCGCCGCCCATCGCGCGCACGCGAGCACCGAAGGGGTGGCGCATCTGCTGCCCGCCTGCGCCGGGCGGCTGATGCAGGCGGAGCTGACGGCGCTGGATGCGGCGCTGGGCAACCCGGCGCGGCCGGTGATGGCGGTGGTGGGCGGGGCGAAAGTGTCCACCAAGCTCGACCTGCTGGGCAATCTGGTGCAGCGCGTGAACATGCTGCTCATCGGCGGGGCGATGGCGAACACCTTCCTCGCCGCCACCGGCATGCCGGTCGGGCGATCGTTGCAGGAGCCCGATCTGCACGGTATCGCGCGCGACATCCTTGCCCGCGCCGCCGAAGCCGGGTGCATGGTGCTGCTGCCGGTGGATGTGGCGGTAGCGCAGGAGTTCCGCCCCGGCGCGCCGTTCCGGATGTTGCCGGTGATGATCCCGCATGACGGGATGATCCTGGATGTGGGCCCGGCCACCGTGGGGCTGGCCACCGAGCGGCTGAAGACGATGCGGACCCTGGTATGGAACGGCCCGCTGGGTGCGTTCGAAACCCCGCCCTTCGATGCCGGCACGCTGGCGTTCGCAAAGGCGGTGGCGGAAGCCACGCAGGCGGGCCGGCTGGTCAGCGTGGCCGGCGGCGGGGACACCGTTTCCGCCCTGCGCGTGGCGGGGGTGAGCGAGGCGCTGACCTATGTCTCCTCGGCCGGCGGGGCGTTCCTGGAATGGATGGAGGGCAAGACCCTGCCGGGCGTCGCCGCGCTGGAGGGCTGAAGCGGGCTGGGTTGGCGTTTGCGGGCGCGCTGGCCGCTGAGTTCCGCGCCGGCGGTCGGCGCCATGCTGTAGCAGGCCGGCACCGCGAACAGCGAGATCGCGGCCACCACCACGAAGGTGATCGAGAAATCCGACAGCATCGGCCCGGTGTGGCCGTGGAGCGCCACCGACGCTTCGAGCGTGGCGGCCGACAGCGCGATGCCGAGCGTCGCGGAAAGCTGCTGGAATGTGCTGAAGAAGCTGGTCGCGTCGCTCATCTGCGGGCGGGGGATGTCGGCGAAGGCGATGGTGCCGTAGGCGGTGAACTGGAGCGAACGGAAGAACCCGCCCACCAGCAGCACCCCGTACAACGCGGCGACCGGCCAATCCGGGCGGAAGCCGGCGCACAGTGCGAACAGCGCCGAGGAGATCAGCCCGTTCCACAGCATCGTCTCGCGGAAGCCGAAGCGGCGCAGCAGGCGGGGGGCGAGCGTCTTCATCATCATCGAGCCGGCGGCGGAGACGAAGGTGATCATCCCGCTCTGCGCCGCCGACATCCCGAAATCGAGCTGCAGCATCATCGGCAGCAGGAACGGCATGGCGCCCACGCCGATACGGAACAGCGTGCCGCTGACGATGGAGACGCGGAAGGTGGGGATGCGCATCAGCCGCAGATCCATCACCGGCCGCGGGTGCGACAGCGCATGTGCGACATAAGCCGCACCGGCCCCGAAGCCGACGACGAGGATGACGCCCAGCACGGGCAGCGACAGCGCGCCGTGGCTGCCCATGTCGAGCCCGAACATCAGGCAGGCGAGGCTGACGCCGGACAGCAGCAGCCCGAGCCGGTCGAACGGCCCGGGCTCGGGTTCCTTCACGTCCTCGATGTAGAGCGAGACGAGAATGACGCCGAGGATGCCGATCGGCACGTTGATGTAGAAGATCCAGCGCCAGGAGAGGTAGGTGACGATGAAGCCGCCGAGCGGCGGCCCCACCACCGGGCCGATGAGCGCCGGCACCAGCAGCCACGCCATCGCCGAAACCAGCTCCGCCTTCGGCACCGAGCGGACCAGCACGAGCCGGCCCACCGGCACCATCATCGCCCCGCCGAGGCCCTGGAGCACGCGGGCGCAGATGAGGAAGACCAGGCCGTTCGCCTGCCCGCACAGGATGGAGCCGAGCGTGAACAGCACGATGGCGGCGCGGAAGACAGTGCGCGAGCCCAGCCGGTCGGCGATCTTGCCGCTGGCCGGGATGAACACGGCGAGGCTGAGCAGATAGGCGGTGAGAGCGGTGCTCATGTGCACCGGATCGGCGTGGAAGGCGCGGGCCATGGCGGGCAGCGCGGTGGACAGCACGGTGGAATCGAGCTGCTCCATGAACAGCGCGCTGGCGACGATCAGCGCGATGAAGCGGCCGCTGATGGCGCGCGCGGGCAGTGCTGCGACGGATTTGCCGGCCACACGGAACATCAGCCCAGGATGGTCCGTGCGCGGGATGGCGAGAAGGCGGTGCCTGTGCATGGCGGCAGCGCGATCATCGCAGATGTTATGATCACGCTCCGTATGAAACTGTGCTCCGCCCTTCCTGCCGCGCGGCGACCTCCGCGCGCAAGGCGGCGGCCACCGTGGCGATCACGTCATCCCACGCGCGATAGTCTTCCTGCCGGAACAGCCGCAGGTGCGGATACCACGGCGTGTCGCTCCGGCCGAGCAGCCAGCGCCAATCCGGCGCGAAGGGCAGCATGACCCAGGCGGGCCGGCCCATGGCGCCCGCCAGATGGGCGACCGAGGTATCGACGGCGATCACGAGGTCGAGTGCCGGCAGTGCTGCCATGGTTTCGTCGAAACGGGCGATCTCGGCGGCAAGGTTGATCAGCGGCGCCGAACCGTAGTGGCGCGCGAGTTCCACATGCGCCGGGCCCTTCTGCAAGGCGAGGAACGCCACGCCCTCGACCGCCAGCAGCGGGGCGAGGGCCGGGAGCGGCAGGGAGCGGTTATGGTCGTTGCCGTGCGTCGGCCGTCCCGCCCAGACGATGCCCACCCGCAGGAAGCCCGGCGGCACCAGCCCGGCGATCCGCCGCGCCCAGGTTTCGGCCAGGGCGGGATCGGCGTGCAGATACGGGATGCCGCCGGGGATGGTGTCGGTGCGCGTGCCGTGCAGCCGCGGCAGGCCGGACAGCGCGGCATAGGCGGTGAAATCCGGGCAGTTCTTCCAGTTGCCGAAGATCATGTCGATGCCCGGAATCTGGCGCACCACGGGTGCCACATCCGCGCTGCACGCCAGGACGAGCCGCTGGCAGCGGGTGCGCGCCCAGGGGATGTAGCGGCAGAACTGGATCACGTCCCCGAAGCCCTGGTCGGCGATCAGCATCAGCGTGCCGGGATCGATCGTCTCGCCCTGCCATTGCGGCTTGTCGGTCTTTGGCATCAGGGCGGGTGCGCTGGGGATGCGGAAGCGCCATTCGTACTCTTCCCACCCACGGGCGAATTCGCCGCGCAGCAGCAGCGCCTCGGCCAGGCCGAAATGCGCGCTGGGCATGTTCGGATCGAGCGCGAGCGCGCGTTCGTTGCAGGCGATCGCCTCGTCCAGCCGCGCCAGGTCGTACAGCGCGACCGAGAGGTTGTGGTGCACCTGGGGATCGTTGGGGGCGAGGGCCGCGGCGCGCCGCCCGGCTTCGACCGCCGCCCGGCTGTGGCCCAGCCCGCGCAGCATGGCGCAGACATTGCGGTAGTACAACGCGTTCCCGGGTTCCCCGGCGATGGCCTGGCGGACGAGATCGAGCCCTTCGCGCTTGCGGCCCTTCTTGAAGGCGACGATGCCGAGCAGATGCAGCGCGCCCGGATTGTGCGGGGCGAGCCCCAGCACCTGGCGCAGCAGGATCTCCGCCCGGTCCAGCTCTCCCGCGGCCTCGTTCTGGGCGGCCAGTTGCAGGGCACGGGCGGTATCCAGCGTGGCCGCGGCGGCGAGTTCCTCCTGGGTTTCCATCCCTGCTCTCGTTCGTTCGCCGCACCAGAAGACACGATGCGGCGAACGAAGGTCAATCACGCAGGCGCGGCTGCGGCCTCATGCCTGGCCGCCAGTGCCGCATCCTTTTCATTGACGCGCGCCAGGGCCGGTCGTTCGGTGAAGCGGGCGAGGTAGGCGGTGATTTCCGGCCGCTCGGGCACAAGCTTGAACGCCGTGGTCCATGTCAGGCTCATGCCCCACAGCACATCGGCCGCGGTGAAACGTTCGCCGAGCAGCCACGGCCCGCGCGCCAGTTGCGCGACCAGCGTGTTCAGCGTCGTGTCGTAGTCGCCATAGGGGGACATCGCCGCCCCGCCGGCTTCGCGCTGCAACGCGCGGTCCACCACCGCCGGCTCGAAGCAGGCGGCGTAGAACACCATCCAGCGCAGATATGGCCCGCGAAGCGGATCGTCGAACGCGGGCGCGAGGCCCGCCTGCGGAAACAGGTCCGCCAGATAGAGGAAGATCGCCACCTGCTCGGTGATCAGCGCGTCGCCATGCCGCACGGCGGGCACCTTGCCCATCGGGTTGACCGCGAGATAGGCGGCCTGCCGCTGCTCCCCGGCCTTCATGTTCAGCACGTGCAGTTCGTACGGGGCGCCAAGCTCCTCCAGCAGAAGCAGCGTTCCGGTCGATCGCGTGTTGGGAGAATGGAAGAAAGTGATGCCGTGGTTGTCGTCCATGCTGGTCTGCTCCGGCTGACTGGTGATTCGTGGAGACTAGAACATAATACGAACAAAAGGCAACCCCGGGGCCAATGAATTGTCCCACGGATCCGCCGCGAGCGGACGTGCGGACAATCGTCATCACCGCACCCGTCGCTTCAGCGAGATGGCCAGGCGAGCGGCCGTGATGGTTTGAGGGAACAAGGCCCGGAACCCGCCGTGCGGCCCGAGCAGGTAGAGAAAGGCCGAATGGTTGACGAGGTCCGTGCCCGATTTCTCATGATTGGCGGGCGAGTAGTAGACGCGGTATTCGGCCGCCACCTTCGCGATGGCGGCGGCGCTTCCCGTCAACCCGATGATCCGCGGATCGAATTTGGCGATATAGCTGGCGAGCCGCTCCGGCGTGTCTCGCTTGGGATCGACCGTGATGAACAGCGGGGCGACGCGATCGGCCTGCCTGCCGAGCTGCGCCAGGGCGGAGGCCATCTTCTGCAAGGTGAGCGGGCAGACATCGGGGCAGTGCGTGTAGCCGAAGAAAACGAGCATCCAGCGGCCGCGATAATCCGCCTCCGTCACCGCCTTGCCGTGATCGTCGACAAGCGAGAACGGCCCCCCGATCGGAACGCCCCCGGGAAGGACGACCGCATCAGCGGCTGGAGTTTGCATTCGCCCGGCGAGGCGGTCGGCGAGCTGCGTGATGGCCGGCCCGCCGATGTGCGCGCCTGTCGCGGCATCAAGCGCGACCGCACCCGCCACGAGCACGATGGCAAGGAGCGCGCCGATCGCACCCCATCGGATCAGCCGCAATGCCCTCACCATATGGCCATCTCCTCGAACGTCCCTTTCAGTGGGGCCATGCGCGTCCCTCGTCGAGGAATGCGCGCACGCAATGCCGTCGGCCTGCGCCGCGTCATGACGACCTGTGCTTCAGCGGCCTATTTCGGTGCCGGGGCGGCGGGCGGCTTCATCATTCCTCCACCTCCCGCGGGGCCGCGCATCATGCCGCCAGCCGCACGTGCGCCGCCTCTCATCGCGGAGCATTGCGTCATCATGTTGGTCATGGCGACCATCATGTTGGACATCGCCATCATCATGTTCGACATGGCCATCATGTGCTGCCCGCCCATCATCCCGCCGCCCATCATGCCCATCATGCCGTTCCCGCCCATCATTCCCGGCGAGCCGGCATTGCCGTTTCCACCCATCATCGAACCAGGCGCAACGGTGGCGGGTGGCGGCGCGGCCCAGGCGGCCGGGATGGGAGCGATCGGGGTGGCGGCGATCAGGGCGATCAGTCCGGCCGCGGCAAGCAGAGCCTTGGAGTTCGTATGCATGGTGATGTTCCTTCACATGGATTGATTGGAGAACGGGTGGTTGCGTGTGCACTACTGGACCGTCGCGAAGACCGTCCGGCTGGCCGGGCCGACTTCGAACACCTGTACAGGACTGGTTCGCGCGCCCGGCATGCCCGGGAGGTTGCCCGGCATGCCGGGGATGGTGATGCCCTTGATCTTCGGCCGCTCGGTCAGCAGCTTGCGAACGATATCGACGGGCACGTGCCCTTCGACGACGTAGCCATCCACGATCATCGTGTGGCAGCCCTCCATCGCCGGGGCCACGCCGGCCATCTGGCTGATCTTGTCGAGATCGACGGTCGGGATCACCGTGACCTTGAAGCCGTGCTTGTCGAGATAGCGTGCGTAGGCTTCGCAGCATGTGCACTGCGGGTTCTTGTAGAGTTTCGCCTGGATCGGCGCGGCGGCGAGGGCCGGGATCGGCAGCGCCAACATGCCGAGGAGAAGTGCACGCTTGTTGAGGCGGAGGGTCATGTCTTGGCTCCTTGACGAGCGTTGAAGAACAGGCGTGGATCAGGCGACGCGGATGACCATCATCAGCCCGTTCTCCTGGTGCTCGATGACGTGGCAGTGGAACATCCACAGACCGAGATTGTCCGCGACGAAGGCGAATTGCACCGTGTCGCGCGGGGCGAGCAGCACCGTGTCGCGGCAGTGCGGGTGCGGTTCGGGGATGCCGTTGCGAGAGAGCACGTGGAAGCTGAACCCGTGCAGGTGCATCGGATGCCACCAGGCGGTGTGGTTGCGAAGCGTGATCAGGCAGGTGCGCCCGCGGGGGATGGTGAACGCGGGTGCCATCCGATGGTCCATCCGCCCCCCGCTCTCGATGCCCCAGATATGGCGTTGCCCACTGCCCATTCCGCCCATCATTCCCCCCATCGCACCCCCCGTTCCGCCCATCATCCCGCCGACGATGGTGAGCGTGTGCGCGATGGGGTTGTCCAGATCGGGCGCGGGCACCGGATTGGCGGGCAGAACAAGGGGCGCATCGGCCGCGTGCCCGCCTGTTGCCCTGGTCGGAGCATAGGCGATCTCGGCCAGCCGGTAGGTCAGCTTGGGGCCGTAGAAGTCGTCGATCACCGCGTAGCGCTGCCCGGGTTCGCCGTTCGCATCGAGGATCACTTCGGCCCGTTGCGCCGGCCCGAGCAGCAGCCGCCCGCCCGCGGGTTCGAACGGGTGCGCAACAGGCTGGCCGTCGAGCGCGATCACCCGCGGCCGATGCCCCGTGAACCGCAAGGCCATGATGCGCGCGAGGCAGGCGTTGATAAGCCGCAGCCGCACTCGCGCCCCGGCCTGCACGGCGACGGGGGTGGGCACGCGGCCGTTGATGGTGACGAGGCCGCCCAGCCTCCCGGCCATCGCCGCCTGCATGAAGCTGTCGAAGCCGGGCAGAAGCTGGCCGTTACCCTCCAGTGACCAGTCCTGCAGCACCCAGAGCAGGTCCTGGTCGATGGCGGGTGGGTGCGGTTCCTCGACGATCAGCGCGCCGGACAGGCCGTGGCCGATCTGGCGCGCGGAATCGGCGTGCGGGTGGTACCAGAACGTGCCGGCGTCGGGCGGGGTGAAGGCATAGAGGAACTGTCCACCCGGCGGGATCGCCTTCTGCGTGAGGCCGGGCACGCCGTCCATCGCATTCGGCAGGCGGATGCCATGCCAATGCACGGTCGTCGCCTCGGCGAGGCCGTTTCGCACGACCGACTGAAAGAGGTGGCCCTGGCGCAACCGCAGGACCGGACCCGGAACGGAGCCGTTATAGGCCCACACGCGCGTCCGTAGCCGCCCGGTGCCGAGCAAAGCCGTGGTTGCTGGCGCCGGGGCCAGCCGGATCGCGCCGGCCGGTGTTGCCGCGTGGGCGCGGTTCAAGGGTGAAGCAAGCGCCGCCATGCCACCAAGGCCGGCGGTTTCGAGAACAGTCCGCCGGCTCATCGCCGCCGGAGATCGGATGATCATGAAAAACCCGTCCGTTCGGGGCCGCATCACGAGCGCACGCGTTCGTGCTGCGGCCAGACATCATTTGTGACCAAATTGGGCGCCTCGCGCCCGCGCAGCCGATTCCCACCGCCGCTCCGGTCAGGCCGGAGAGACGGCTAGGCCAGCACGATCGTTCGCGGCGGCTGCAAGACGGGGAGAGGGCGTGAACCGAACGGCAGCAGGTTTGTCGCCTGAGGATAGGCGACCGCATAGACGATGGGCGACGATGCCGCTGTCGTGCCGCCGAGTGCGAACGTGCCCATGCAGGCAAGCGAGCTGCATGGGGCGGCCATGGCCTTGGAAGATCGCCCCTTTGCGGGGTGCGGGCAGTCATGGTTCAGGCACGCAGGCACCACCATCATGGTGCCTTGCGCCGGCATGGCGCGCGCAGCCATCGGCATCACCGTCGCAAAAGCGAGGGCAAACGCGATCACGGAGCGCAGGAGCAAGCGAACCATGATCCAGAACTACTCCGTTGCGCCGTCCCGCTCAAGGCAAGACAGAGAACAGGCCATGGAACGGCCCGTGTCTCGGATTACAAATTCGAGAGAAAGACCCATCCATTGAGTGCGAATGGGCCCCATCGCCGCTCAGCGCGTGGCCGGCGCGCCGGCCTGCTTCAGCGCCTCGAACCCGCCGCCGCCCACATGCGCGACGCGATCGACGCCCAGTTCCTTCAGCGTCTTGGCCGCAAGGGCCGCGCGGCCGCCGGAGGCGCAGAACAGCACCAACCGCTTGCCGCTCGAAAGCGCGCGCTCATGCGACGGGCTCGCGGGGTCGGCCTTGAATTCAAGGAAGCCGCGCGGCACATGAACCGCGCCTTCGATCGTGCCGGTTTTGTCCAGCTCCGCCTGCTCGCGGACATCTACGAACACCGTATCGGGATCGCCGATCAGGCGTGCGGCTTCCGCCGGCGAGAGACGCTCGGTCGCGGCATCGGCTTGCGCGACGATCTGCTTCGAATCCGGCGGCATCGGCGATCTCCCCAACTGGCTTCACGCCATATCGGGCGCCGTCCCGCCAATCTCAAGAACGGCACCTCGCCTCGATCTTCAATGTCTTCATGAAGCTTGCCGCACTGGCGTTATCGTAGGGCGACCCCGGCGCCGATCGGGTGATCCTGTCTGCGAGCCGATCCCCACGCCTGGTCTGTCGTGGCCCGCAAACGCCCGTCACGCCGCATCGGCAAACCAGCCCCGAAGGGATGCGTAGAGCGCGCGGTAGCGACGATACGCTGCATCGTATGGCTGGGCATGCTCCGCATTCGGCTCGATGACGCGGCCGCGGTGCACGAAGCGGCTCACGCCACCCCAATCGTCGGACGCGCCGGCCCCGATCGCGGCGAGCCAGGCGGCACCGAGGCAGGAACCGGGATGGCCTTCCAGCAACTGCACCGGGGCTTGCAGCGCATCGGCCACGATCTGCATCCAGATGGTGCTGGCCGCCCCGCCATCGGCGGCGAACAGCCGGCACACCGGGTAGCCGAGTTCCCCGAAGACATCGAGGTGATGCCGGAAGCCGAATGCCGCCGATTCGAGCGTGGCCCGCCAGATGTGGCCGAGGCCATGGCCGAGAGTGAGGCCAGAGATGGTTCCCCGCGCATTCGGGTCCTGCACGGGGCTTTTTTCGCCGACGAAATACGGCAGCACCACGGCGCCCTCGCTTCCCGGCGGCACTTTTGCCGCCATGCGGTCGAGAGAGGCATGCGTCTCGCCGCGCCCGAACTCCCGCACGATCCAGTTGAGCAGGGAGCCGGTGGAGGCCATGCAGCCGTTCGGCATGAACAGCCCTGGCACCACGTGATAGTCCAGATACACCCGCGCATCCGGCCGCACCGTGGGCGCGGCGAGCAGGATGTCCCCCGCGCCCCCGAACTTCAGAAGCACATCCCCCGCCCCGACCACGCCCGCCGCGTAGGCCGAGGCGACATGATCGGCCACGCCGGCGATGATCGGCACGCCCGCCGGCAGGCCGGTCTCGGCCGCCGCCCCGGCGCTGATTGTGCCGGCGATCTCATGGGCGGTGCGGATGGGTGGGACCGCGCCCTGCGGCAGATGCGCCAGCGCGACAAGGTCCGCCGCCGTGGCGCCGGAGGAAACATCGAGAAAACCGCCCTCCAGCGCCCAGTTGCGCTCGGTTCCGCGTGCGGCACCCAGCCGCCAGGCGATGTAGTCGTAGGACCCGAAAACCGTGTGGATGCGCCGGAAGTTCTCCGGCTCGTGCGTTTCGAGCCAGCGGAGCTTCGCGGTCACGATCTGCTGGGTCAGCCCGTTGCCGGTGCGGCGCAGGAAATCTTCCGGATCGGTCTCCCCTCGCAGGGCATCCACCTCCGCCCCGCAGCGCCCGTCGCTCTGCTGGATGCTCGGGCGGATCAGCCGCCCGTCACGATCGAGCAGAACGACCGCCGGCACCATGCCGGTGACGCCGATCGCGACGAGGTTCCCCGCCGCACGCGGCTCACGCGCCAGAAGCTCCGCCGTGATCGCGCAAAGATTGCGCCACCATTCGCCCGGATCCTCCTCGGCCCAGCCCGGGCGCGGTGCGGAGAGCGCCACCGGCCGCGATGCGGTGCCGACGAGACGGTCTGGCAGCTCGCACAGAATGCCGATCGTCGAGGTGGTGCCGATGTCGATGCCGAGAACGAAGCCCATGGTGCGGCGCGTTCTAGCGGCCGCGCAGGCGGCGGGCTTCATCCATGAAGCGCAGCACGCGCGCCGGATCGACCGGCTTCCAGGTATCGCCCCCCTGCTTGAAATGCGTTCCCACGATGCACCCGTCGGCAACCGCGAAAACATCCTCCAGATTGTCGAGCCGCACGCCGGTATTGGCGAAAACCGGCACCTCCGGCACGGCCGCCGCCACCTCGTGCAGCGCATCCTGCGCGGCCGGTTGCCCGGTGATCGGGCCGGAAACGAGGATCGCATCGGCAAGCGAGGAGAAGACCGCGCTGCGCGCCCGCAGCCCGATCGGCCGCGTATCCAGCGGGGCCGCGAACTCGGCATTGATGTTGAACAGCAGCTTCAGGTCCGGGCGGCCCAGATCGCGGCGCGCGCGCAGCGCACCCGCGCAATCGGGCGCCCACATCCCCATGTCGGACGCATAGACGCCGGTGAAGATCTCGCGCACGAACGCGGCCCCCGTGGCGGCGGCGATCTGCACGCTCGCCACCGGGTCCCACAGGAAGTTCACGCCGAACGGCACGCGGATCGCCGGGCGCGCGGCCGCCACAACCGCGCTCATCGCGGCAAGCTGCGCGGCCGGGGCGGCCAGGGAATACGGCCGGTCATTCTCATTACCGAACATTACCGCATCGATACCGGCGGCCTGGAGCGCCTCGATATCGGCGATCGCGGCATCGAGCAGCCGGTGGAACCCGCCCGCGGCATCATAGAGCGGCGTGCCCGGCAGGGCCCCGAGATGGACCATCCCGATCACCGTCTTCAACCCTTTTCCGATCACCTCGGCCATCATGCGTTCTCCCGTTCGACTGAATCATTTCCCGCCGGCCGCGCCACGATCACGCGCTTGCCTGCCCGCTGCAGCGCCTTGCGCAGGCCGGCCGGCGGCGGCGCCTCGGTCACGAGCGTATGGATCGCGTCCAGCCCCGCCACGCGGACGAAGCTGTCCTGCCCGAACTTGCTTGAATCGCACAGCAGGATGACTTCCCTGGCACGCGCCATCATCGCGTGTTTCAGCTCCGCCTCCTCGGGCGCATAATCGAACAGCCCGTCCACCGAGACGGAGGCGACGGAGATGAACGCGCGCTGCAGCCAATGCTCGGCAAGCTGCCGGCGCGCCACCGGGCCGCAGAGCGAGCCTTCGCCCGGCCGAAGCTGGCCGCCGAGAAGATGGACCGAGGGGCAAACCCCATCATGCGCGGAGAGGGCGAGAACGGCCGGGATGCTGTTCGTCACGATCCGCAGATCGTGCCGATCCCGCAACAGTTCGGCGAGGCACGCGGCGGTGGAGCCGATGTCGAGGCCGATCATGTCGTTGGGTCCGATCAGGGCCATGGCCGCCCGGGCGATCGCCACCTTGGCCTCCGCGTGCAGCCCCCGCCGCGCCGCGAAAAGCGGCTCGTCCGGCCGGGCCGGCCGCGTGGCCGGCACCGCGCCGCCATGCGCCCGCTCGACAAGGCCGCTGCGTTCGAACGCGTCCAGATCGCGCCGGATCGTCATCTCCGAAACGCCCACGCGGCGGGCGAGGTCGGAGACAACGAGGTATCCTTCTTCATCGAGCAGGACCGCAAGCGCGCGCCGCCGTGCCGCGGCCGGAACCGTGGCGAGATGGGCGAGGGGCCGTTCGGCGCGATACGCCGCGGGACGCGCAGGCCCTGTGCTGCCTCGTTTCGCCTGTTTCATCGCTCCGCCAGGGCCGCCTGCCCTTCCGATGTGCTGAATAGCCGAACGCGGCGGCAAGGGGAACCGAAACAATCAAAATCGCACACATATTTTTGTGCTGGTCTGATTGACTTTGATGGAAGGCGGGGTATCGTCTGGCAGCGAAACATCCGGCAGGAGCCGCCATGCCGCTTCTCGGGAGCGATCTCGTCGGGAAGACCGCCCTTGTCACGGGCGGTGCAACGGGCATCGGCTTTGCCATTGCCGAGGCGCTCGCTGCGCACGGTGTCCGCCTCGCCATCGCCGACATCGACCTCGCCGCCGCAGGCCGCGCCGCCGAACGCATCGGCGGTGCGGCCATCGCCATGGATGTGCGCGACCGCGCCAGCGTGGAGGCCGGATTCGCCGCGGCGATTCGCGAACTCGGCCCGCTTGATCTGCTGGTTGCCAACGCCGGCGTCTCGACGATGCGCCCCGCGGTCGAGATCACCGACGAGGAATGGGAGCAGAACTTCGCGGTGAACGCGCGGGGCGTGTTCCTTTCGAACCAGATCGCCGCGCGCCATTTCCTGGCTGCCGGCCGCCGCGGCGCGATCTGCAACACCGCCTCTCTGGCCGCCAAGGTGGGCGCGCCGCTGCTGGCCCATTATTCGGCGAGCAAATTCGCCGTCGTCGGCTGGACCCAGGCGTTCGCCCGCGAACTTGCGCCGCACGGCATCCGCGTGAATGCCGTCTGCCCCGGCTTCGTGCGCACAGGCATGCAGGAGCGGGAAGTGGCGTGGGAAGCCGCGCTGCGCGGCCTCTCACCCGATGCGGTGCGTGCGGACTACATCGCGCAGACCCCGCTCGGGCGCCTCGAGGAACCCGAAGACGTGGCGGGAGCGGTCGTCTTCCTTCTCTCCGATGCCGCACGATTCATGACCGGCCAGGCCGTGAACGTGACCGGAGGGGTCTACATGACATGAGATGCCCCGGGCGGCGCCGTTTCATCGCGCCGCCGCGGGGATTCGGGCCTTGAACACAACCGATCATCAAGTGGAGCACACGCCATGAGAAAACAGCGATGGATGCTGCCCCTGGTTGCCTGCTTCGGCATGGCGGCCGGCCTCACCCTCCTGGCCTCGGCACCGGCCGCCGCAGCCGGCAGCAAGGACGGCGGCACGCTGACGATATCGGATGCGCAATTCCTCTGGAGCTGCGGCTTCAGCCCGTTCAATCCGCAGTCCAACTTCCTCTCCGCGGGCGTCGTCTACGAAACGCTGATGTTCGTCAACACGCTTCAGAACGCGAAGGTCACGCCGTGGCTCGCGACGAAATACACCTGGAGCGACGGGAACAAGGTGCTCACCTTCACGATCCGCAAGGGCGTGAAATGGACCGACGGGCAGCCGCTGACGGCAGCCGACGTGGTCTTCACCTTCAACATGCTGAAGAAATACCCGGCCCTTGACCTCAACACCGTCTGGGCCGTGCTGGCCGGTGTGGAGCAGAAGGGGAACGATCAGGTCGTGATGCGGTTCCGCGGGCCGGCGGTGCCGTATTTCTACTACATCGCCGATCAGGTCGGGATCGTGCCGGCGCATATCTGGGGCAAGGTGAAGAATCCCGTCACCTACGCCGATGCGAAGCCGGTGGGCACCGGGCCATTCACCATCGAGCGCTGCACGCCGCAGAACGTGAGCTATGCGCGCAATCCGCACTACTGGCAGCCGGGCCTGCCGAAGATCTCGCGGATCGAATATCCCGCGTTCACGTCCAACCCGCCGGCGAACGCCATTCTTTCCACCGGCGCAGCCCAGTGGGGCGGCCAGTTCATCCCCAACCTCAAGGCCGAGTATCTTTCGAAGAACCCCTCCAACCACTATTGGTTCCCGCCGGTCGTGAATGTGGCGATCTTCATCAACCAGACCAATCCGCTGCTGAAAAACCTCGCGGTGCGCCGGGCCATGGCGTTCGCGATCGACCGCAACCGCGTGGCGAAGATCGGCGAATATGGCTACGAGCCGGCGGCGAACCAGGCCGGGATCGTCACGCCCACGTTCACGCCGTGGCTCGATGCCGCCCAGCTCAAGGCTGCCGGGTACGCATACGATCCGAAGAAGGCCATCGCGATCCTCGAGAAGGCCGGATACAAGCGCGGCAAGGATGGCATGTTCGTCTCGCCGGGCGGCAAGCCCCTGTCCTTCACCATCATCAACCAGAGCGCCTATACGGACTGGGTCGCCGCGTTGCAGGTGGTGTCGCAGGAGCTGGCGGCCGTCGGCATCAAGCTGAACGTGCAGAACCTCGCTGGCAACGACTACAGCGCCAAGCTCTACAACGGCAATTTCGATCTGGCTTACGCCTATGAATCCGGCGGGCCGACACCCTATTACGAGTTCCGCCAATGGCTCTACGGCCCCGCTTCGGCCCCCATCGGCAAATCCGCTGCAACGAACTGGGAGCGCTATTCGAACAAGGCGACCGACACCCTGATCGACAGCTACGCCACAACCACCAGCACCGCGCGGCAGAAGACCATCATGGCCAAGCTCGAGAACGTTCTGCTGCAGGATGTGCCGCTGATCCCCGTGACCGAGCAGGTGGACTGGGACGAGTATTCGACGAAGGAATTCACCGGCTGGCCCACGCCTGCCAACCCTTATGCGCAACCCTTCGCCGGCTTCGTGTTCCCCGATTGGGAGATCGTCATGCTGCACCTGCAAAAGAAATAGGGGCGGCAAGGCGATGATCTCCGGATTGCCGTGCAACGGCGGCTGTTTCTTCCGGTAGGCGATCATGCGGTACGTGCTTCGGAGGCTGGCCTTCTTCGCGTTCACCCTGTGGACGGCGATGACTGTCAATTTCTTCCTGCCCCGCCTGATGCCCGGCAATCCGGCGATTGCCATGATGGCGAGGTTCCACGGCAAGCTGAATGGCGCGGCCCTGCACGCCATGGAGGTTGCCTTCGGCGTGAACGCGCACGAAGGCATCCTTGCGCAATACCTGACGTACCTGCGCAACAGCGCAACCGGCCATTTCGGCACCTCACTCACCTTCTTTCCAACACCCGTCAGCCGGGTCGTCCTCGGCGCGCTGCCATGGACGCTCGGGCTCGTAGGTGTGACCACCGTGATCGCCTTCATCCTCGGCACGCTGATCGGAATGATCGGAGCCTGGCGGCGGGGCGGTTGGTTCGACAGCATTCTGCCGCCGGTCTTCATCGTCCTGTCCGCATTCCCTTATTTCTGGGTCGCGCTGGTCTCGATCCTGGTTTTCTCCATCACGCTGGGGTGGCTGCCGCTCGGCTTCGCGTACACCACCGGCGCCCGGGTCTCGCTGTCCTGGCCCTTCGTTGGGGACGTTCTGGCGCACGCCGTCCTGCCGGGCCTGACCATCGTTGCCACATCCATCGGCGGCTGGATCCTCACCATGCGCAACAACATGATCATGACGCTTGCGGAAGACTACGTGCGGATGGCGCGCGCCAAGGGCCTCTCGCCGCTTCGGATCATGATGGACTATGCCGGGCGGAACGCGATCCTCCCCAACCTCAGCGGGTTCGGCATGTCGCTCGGCTTCGTGGTCAGCGGCGCGATCCTGGTGGAATACGTCTTCTCCTACCCCGGCATCGGCTACATGATGCTCCAGGCTGTGCTGAACGAAGACTATCCCCTCATGCAGACGCTCTTCCTCATCATCACGCTCGCGGTGCTGCTCGCCAATCTGGCGGTCGATGCGATCACGGTCATGCTCGATCCACGAACCGGCGCCGCGTCATGAGCGCAGCCCCGGTCCCGGAAGTGCCGGCCGATCCGGCGGGGCTGGCCCGCGTGCGGTTTCCCGTCCTTCGCAGTGTCGGCCGCGCGGTTCTCTCCAGCCGGAAGGCGATGGCCGGCGCGTCTCTCCTCGCGGTCTTCGTCGTCATGGCGATCGTGCCCGGCCTGATCGCGCCCGGCGTGCCCGGCACCGAACTCTATCGGCCCGGACAGGGCGCCTCCTTCGCCCACCTGCTCGGCACGACATCCTACGGGCAGGACATCTTCACCCAGTTCATCTGGGGTGCACGCGCGTCTCTGATCATCGCCGTCGTCGCCGGGCTGCTTTCCACCGCCCTTTCGGCCCTCATCGGCGTATCGGCGGGCTACCTCGCCGGGGTGGCGGACGGCATTCTTTCCCTGATCACCGATGTATTCCTCGTCATCCCCGCGTTTCCGCTCGTGGTCGTCATCGCCGCCTATTCGAAAAGCGGGGGAAACGTCACCATCATCGCGGTTCTGGTCGCAACCGGGTGGGCCTACGGGGCGCGGCAGTTGCGGGCGCAGGTGCTGTCTCTCCGCAACCGGGATTTCCTGGTGGCGGCCCGGCTGCGCGGCGAACGGGTGTTTCGCATCATCGTCTCCGAACTCCTCCCGAACATGACATCGCTGCTCGTCGCCAATTTCCTCGGGGCCTCGGTCTATGCCATCCTCACCGCCGCCGGGCTGCAGTTCATCGGCCTCGGCAACGTGAATACCGACAGCTGGGGCACCATGCTGTACTGGGCGCAGAACAACGAGGCGCTTCAGGCCGGCCTGCCGCTCTGGGCGATCGCGCCGGGCCTCGGGATCGCGCTGCTGGGCGGGGCGTTCGCGCTGCTGAACTATGCGTTCGACGAGATCAGCAACCCGGCCCTCCGCCGGGCCCGGGGGCGCGATGGCCGATCCGATCCTTGAAGTCCAGGACCTCAGGGTCGAGTACGCAACGCCGGACGGGCCAGCCCCGGCGGTCGATCGGGTCAGCTTCGTGGTGCACCCCGGGGAGTTTCTCGGCATCGTGGGCGAATCCGGCTGCGGGAAATCGACGCTTCTTTTCGCGATCGCCCAGTTGCTCACTCCGCCCGCGCGGCTGGTCGACGGAAGTGTTGTCTTCCGCGGCCAGAACCTCGTCCAGCTCACGGGGCGGGAACTACGGGCTGTCCGCTGGCGCGACTATTCCATGGTCATGCAGAGCGCGATGAACGCCCTCAATCCGGTGAAGACCGTGGCCGCCCAGTATGCCGATGCGATGCGCGCCCACGGCCATTCCGACCGTGCGGAAATTCGCAGGCGCTCGCACGAAGTGCTCTCTCTCGTCGGGATCGACCCTGTGCATCTGCAAAGCTTTCCCCACCAGCTCTCCGGCGGGATGCGGCAGCGGGTGATGATCGCGATGGCCCTGCTGCTGTCGCCCGAACTCATCGTGATGGATGAACCGACGTCCGCCCTCGATGTCGTCGCCCAGCGCTCGCTGATGGTGCAGATCAAGACGCTCCAGAAACGCCTGGGCTTCGCGGTCATCTTCGTCACGCACGACATGTCTCTCGTCAGCCACTTCTCGGATCGCCTTGCGGTGATGTACGCAGGCGTCGTCGTCGAGATCGGCCGGACGCGCCGGATTTTCGATTCGCCCAGCCACCCCTACACGCAGGGCCTGCTCGAATCCTTCCCCTCCGTGCACGGACCGCAGGTCCCGCTCAGGGGCATTCCCGGGGCGCCGCCGAACATGCTGATGCTGCCCCCGGGCTGCCGCTTTCATCCGCGCTGCGCGAAGGCGATGCCACGGTGCTCGACCGAATCGCCGGATCTCTACGCAGTTGAAGAGGCGCAGGTTCGCTGCCTTCTGTTCGATGCCGGCCATGCCTGAGGACAAGGCCGCGCCGCTGCTCGAAGCGGTTTCCCTGACCCGCCATTTCCGCATCGGCGGTTTGTTCGGCCGCACGCTGCATGCGGTGGACGACGTCGACCTTTCGCTCGACGAGCGGGAGATCGTGGCACTCGTGGGCGAAAGCGGGAGCGGCAAGAGCACGGTTGCACGCCTGTTCGCGATGGTGTTTCGCCCCACCGCCGGGGACATCCGGTTCCGCGGCCGGTCGGTGCGGGAAATCCGTTCGCGCCGCGACATTCTCGCCTATCGCGGCGAGGTGCCGATGGTTTTCCAGGACCCGTTCGGCTCGCTCAATCCGGTGCAGACGGTCGGCTATGCGCTGGACCGCGGGCTCCGCCTCCATCGGCCGTCGCTCTCGCGCGCGGAGCGCGAGGCGGAAGCGGCGCGCGTGTTCGATTCCGTGGGTCTGTCGCCGGGCCGGCGGATCGGTGCGCGCTACCCGCATGAGCTGAGCGGCGGGCAACGACAGCGGGTCGGTTTCGCCCGAGCGCTGTCGGTCCATCCGAAAGTCGTCCTCGCCGACGAGCCGGTTTCGATGCTCGATGTGTCGATCCGCATCGGCTTGCTCAACCTCATGGCGCAACTCTGCGACGAGAAAGGCATCTCCTTCCTCTACATCACGCACGACATCGCAAGCGCGCGCTACATCGCCCATCGCGTGGTGGTGATGTATGCGGGGCAGATCGTGGAAAGCGGCCCGACGGAGGAGGTCCTGCACCGCCCGGTGCACCCGTACACGCGCCTTCTGCTCTCCGCGGTTCCGGATCCACGGGCGGCTCTCGGCATCACGGAAGCGGACCTGGGCGAACCGCCACGTGTAATCGACCCTGGCGAGGGCTGCCGGTTCCGCTGGCGCTGCCCGATCGCCATCGATATTTGCGCACGGGTAACGCCAAAGCGGCGCCCGGCATCCCCCGGCCACGACGGAGCTTGCCACGTGACGGTCGGCCCGCCATGAAGCTTTCAGCCTTTCCGGGGGTCGCCAGATCATTGACTAGGTAGGCTGGTTTCTTTGCACCCTCAAGGGTTTGCTTGAGGAATGGTGCCAGGGGCGGAATCCCGCACCCTGCGCAACCGATTGGCTTTCGGCCAAATTCTCTCGACTCTGGTTGGCCCGATATCAACAAAAATACCAACGCCAAATTTCCGTGAGATGGCTCGGTTCCGACGATTGTTCCTGCGTCGTCTGCTCACGGCAGGTTCAAATCCCGCCGACGCTACCACGCTGTAGCGCGCTACAATGGCCCGGCCTCCGATCCTTCCCGCCAGGTCGCGCCGAACCCGAAGGAGGTTGAGTTCCTGTTCCTTCGCAAACTGCCGAACCACTTCACAGGCTGCCGCGGTCGTTAGAAAGGGGAGGCGCGACTGTAGGCGCCATTCCGGCTGTCTGAACGGTTCTCGTACCGCCTCCGAAACGGGCGTCGCGATCAGGGCTTCCGCAGACCGAGAAGAGTGGCAAACGGACCGTCCGGACCAAGCAGTGCAACGCGCACCGCCTCGCGGGCGCGCTCTTCAACGGTCTCCGTGCCCGCATATCCGTTGAGGTTCGTCTTGGTGAAGCCCGGAGAGAGCGCGTTCAGCGTCGCATTCACCCGCCGTGTCGGACTGCCGCCGGCCCGGTATGGGCGCAAGCAGACAGAACCGGCGACGCTTGCAGCCTCGGCGCTCCGCGGCAGTCACGCCGGCCGCTCGGAGCAGTGATCATGTCTCCCCGCGTCTTGGCGTCGAGCCGATCTGCGATCTGATCTTCTGCGTATCCGCCGGCGTTGCCGGATTGTAGACCACCATGCTGAGATCTGTCCGGCCGTCGACAGAAAAGGCCGAATATTCAAAGGCGAGCGGGCCGAGAACCGGGTGGCGTATGTGCTTGATGGCTTCGCCATGGGCACCGCGAACGTCGTTGTCGCGCCACATCGCTTTGAACTCGGGACTGAGCCGGCAGAGCTCATCAACGAGAGGCCCCACCTCTGCCGCGGCCCCTGCACGCGCGGCGTCTACACGGAACGCGCCCACCACGTGGCGCGCCACGCTCTCCCAGTCGTACTGCACAGCGCGGGCACGCGGGTCGAGGAAGATGATGCGCAGCACATTGCGCTGATGCGGCGGTAGGGAGCCATAGTCGCCCAGCATGACGGTGGCCGCCCGATTCCAGGCGACCACGTTCCAGATCGCCGTCCGAATGAGCGCGGGGCTCGGGTCCAACGCGTCGAGCACCCGCTGCAGCCGGGGCGTGACGCCTTCGTTCTCCTGGTAGCGGACCTCGGGTGGGCGGCCAAGGCCGAGCAGGAAGAGGTGTTCGCGCTCGACCTCCGTCAGCATCAGCGCGCGGGCGATCCGATCGAGCACATCGGCCGAGGGCGCACCCCCGCGCCCCTGTTCGAGCCATGTGTACCAGGTCGGGCTGATATTGGCGCGTTGCGCCACTTCCTCGCGGCGCAGGCCGGGCGTGCGGCGGCGCTCCGGGGGAAAGCCGAATGCGGCCGGATCGAGCTTCATGCGCCGGTCCCGCAGATAGGACCCGAGCAGGCCCTCGGTAGCCGGATGCTCGCTCATCCTGTTAGCCATTTTACTATGATAAACTCACTACTTTACCAGAATACAACGCGAGCACACATTTGTCTCCAACGAACCCTGGAGACTTTGCTCATGCGTGTTTTCGTCACCGGTGCCACCGGATTTATAGGCATTCCCACCGTCAAGGAATTGATCGCCGCCGGACATACGGTTCTCGGCATGGCTCGTTCGGAGGAAGGGGAAAAATCGCTGGCCGCCATTGGTGCGGATGTTCTTCGCGGTTCGCTCGAAGACCTCAATAGCTTGCGGGAGGGGGCAACAGCTGCTGATGCCGTTATTCACCTGGCCTTCATTCACGACTGGTCGAAATTTGTAGAGAATTGTGAGATCGACCGCCGGGCCATTGAAGCTTTGGGTTCTGTTCTGGCTGGCTCCGATCGGCCCCTCATCGTCACAGGGGGCACGGCGGGACTAGCCAGGCCGGGTCAAGTCGCGACTGAAGACATTGTCGTGCCGCCGGATTTCCCATTCCCCCGTATTTCGGAACAGACGGCTCTATCGCTGAAGGGCGTCCGCGCTTCAATCATGCGCCTTCCCCAGGTCCACGACCCGGTCAAGCAGGGTCTCATCACCCCTGCGATCGAGGTGTACCGCGAAAAGGGCGTGTGCGCCTATGTCGGCGACGGACTCAATCGCTGGCCGGCAGCGTATGTTTTCGACGTCGCGCGTCTCTACAGGCTGGCGATCGAAAAGGCGGAGCCGAATGCAAAATATCACGCAGTCGCGGAAGAGGGTGTCTCGATGCGCGATATTGCCGAAGCCATTGGCCGGCGCCTGAAGCTGCCGGCCAAATCCATCGCCCCGGAAGAGGCCCAGGCCTTTTTTGGCTGGCTCGGCATGTTTGCGGCATACGACATGCCCGCGTCCAGCGCACAGACGCGGAAGCAGCTCGGTTGGGAGCCGACTGGCCCTGGGTTGATCGCCGATCTCGAACAACTGCGCGTGTCCGATAGCTGACGTTCGTAAGGACAATCCGAAGCACGAGTTTGTTGATCGGCGTGGAATTTCCACGCCTACTCACAGCCCACCCCGCCCAGCGAGCCCACACAAGGTGCAGGAGAGCCGGAAATCCGGGAGCAACGACACCGGAGCCCCGATGGTTCACAAATAAACCTGCGAGAGCGGAGTGCGATACAATGTCATTGCTCCAGATGCCGAACGTATGGAAGAACCGGGCGAGGATCAGGAGCGGCGCCATGGATAACGAAGCCACATCTCATGCCATCATTTCCCCGGCGGACGGGCATGTCGTCGCCGTTCGCGCACTCGCAGACCGCACCGCGATCGATCGGGCGTTCGATCGAGCCGTGGCCGCGCAACGCCTCTGGCGTGGTGTTTCCCTGGAAGAGCGGATGGCGATCTGCTCGCGTTTCGTTGACGTCTTCGTTGCCAGGGGAGAGGCGCTTGCCGCCGAACTGACCGCACAGATGGGGCGCCCTGTCAGCCAGACGCCCGGCGAGATCCGCGGTTTCGCCGAGCGCAGCCGCGCGATGATCGCGCTGGCGGAGCGTGCGCTTGCACCGGTTCGGCCCGAACCGACCCCAGGTTTCGAGCGCTTCATCCGCCGTGAGCCGCTCGGCGTGATCTATGTCATCGGCGCCTGGAACTATCCCTATCTCATCACGGTCAACAGCGTTGTTCCCGCGCTGCTCGCGGGCAATGCAGTCGTGCTGAAACAGGCGCCGCAGACCATGCTCTGCGCCGAGCGCTTCGCCGAAGCGTTCGCCGAAGCCGGGCTGCCCGAGGGCGTTTTCCAATTCCTTCATCTTTCGAACGCGGATGCGGAATCTGTGATCGGCGATGAACGGGTCGATTTTATCGCCTTCACCGGATCGGTAGCAACCGGCCATCGTGTGGTGCAAGCCGCGTCTCGGCGTTTCGCCGGCGTCGGGCTGGAACTCGGCGGCAAGGATCCGGCCTACGTCCGCCGAGATGCCGATCTTGATCATGCTGTCGCTAATCTTGTCGATGGTGCGTTCTTCAATTCCGGCCAGTCCTGCTGCGCGATCGAGCGAATCTACGTTGATGCCGCGATATATGGCACGTTCGTCGAACGCTTCGCGATGCTGACGCGGCAATACCGGCTCGGCAATCCGCTTGATGCCGGAACCACGCTCGGCCCGTTGGTGAACGCGAAGGCGGCCGGCTTCGTGCGCAGCCAGATCGCGCAGGCAACCATGCAGGGCGCACAGGCCTTGATCGACGAGGCGACGTTTCCGGCGAGCGCGCCCGGTACGCCTTATCTCGCCCCGCAAGTACTGATCGATGTCGATCATGGGATGGATGTGATGCGGCACGAGAGTTTCGGGCCGGTGGTCGGCATCATGAAAGTGACGTCGGACGACGAGGCGCTCGGCCTGATGAACGACAGCCCCTATGGCCTGACCGCTTCGCTCTGGACGCGGGATATCGACGCCGCCCGCGCACTCGGCGATGCGATCGAGGCGGGCACGGTTTTCATGAATCGCTGCGACTATCTTGATCCGCTGCTCGCGTGGGTGGGCACGAAGGAGTCAGGCAGGGGCTGCACGCTCTCACGAATCGGCTTCGAACACCTGACCCGTCCGAAATCCTTCCATCTGCGTACGGCGATATGACGCGTCGTCAGTGTCCTGATCCTCTGCGTTCGCTGCAAGGGCTGAGAACTTCGGATGCAAGACGCTAATCGAGCTTGACCATGACGTGACGGACCACGGTGTAATCCTCCAGCGCGTAGAGCGAGAGATCCTTGCCGTAGCCTGAGCGCTTCAGCCCACCGTGCGGCATCTCGTTGGCCAGCATGAAATGGCAGTTCACCCAGGTCGCGCCATAGCGCAACACGGAGGCGACACGCATCGCCCGACCGACATCGCGGGTCCAGACCGAGGAAGCGAGGCCGTAATCGGAATCGTTGGCCCAGGCAACTGCCGCGTCGGCATCGGTGAAGCGCGTTACCGAAACAACGGGGCCGAACACTTCGTTGCGAACAATCTCGTCTTCCTGCCGCGCGCCGGCGATCACCGTCGGCTCGTAATAGAAGCCCGATCCTGCGACATTGCGCCCGCCCGCAACGAGTTCGACATGCGTGGCTGCGGCCGCGCGGGAGACGAAGCCACCGATCCGCTCCCGCTGCCGCTCGGAGATGACCGGACCGAGGTCGTTCTCGGAATCATCCGCCCGGTCGTACCGCAACGTGCCGACAGCGCTTGCCAGATCGGCGACGAAGCGATCATAGATCCGCGCATCGGCATATACCCGGCAGGCGGCGGTGCAATCCTGCCCGGCGTTATAGTAACCGAAATTTCGCACGGCGGCGGTGGCGGCATCGATGTCGGCATCGCCGAAGATGATCACTGGTGCCTTGCCACCGAGTTCGAGATGGGTACGCTTGATCGTGGTGGACGCGGCCTTCAGCACGCGCTGGCCGGTGCCGATCGAGCCGGTGGGAGAGACCATCGCAATGCGCGGATCGTCGATCAGGTGCTGGCCGACGGAATGCCCATGGCCGATGATCACGTTCAGCGCGCCCTGGGGCAGGATCTCGGCGGCGATCTCGGCAAGCTTGAGTGCGGTGAGTGGCGTGAGTTCGGAGGGTTTGATGACGACCGTGTTGCCGGCGGCGAGCGCCGGAGCGATCTTCCAGGCCGCCATCATCAGCGGATAGTTCCAGGGCACGATCTGCGCAACCGGGCCGATCGGATCGCGCCTTGTCATCGACGTGTGGCCCGACAGATATTCTCCTGCCGCACCACCGGGCAGGCAGCGCGCCGCCCCGGCGAAGAAGCGGAAGCAATCGACGATCGCGGGAATCTCATCGCGCAGCACGGCAGCATAGGGCTTGCCGCAGTTCAGCGACTCAAGCCGCGCGAGCCCCTCGGCCTCCGCCTCTATCCGGTCTGCGAGGCGGAGCAGCATCGCGGCGCGATCCGCCGGCGCCCGCCGCGCGAAGCCCTCGAAGGCGGAAGAGGCGGCGGCGACGGCACGATCGACCTGATCCGCATCCGCCTCAGCCAGGGTAGCAAGTTTGCTACCGGTGCGTGGATTGATGACCGGAACCCCCGCTCCACCACCGGCCTCAAAACCCCCGCCGATCAGCATCTCGGAGGGAAGCGGTGCCGAGGTTTCCATCATCTTCGCCTCTTCAGCCTGCCGCCCCCTCCTGCAGGGCCTGTTCCTCGATCGTGATCGCAGCCATCCGTCCCTCGATCGCCTCGCGGCTGATCGGCGGCCCGGGGAAGCGCGTCCGTGCGACCCCGAACCAGAGCGCCAGCATCAGCGCGATCAGCCCGAGCCCGTAGGAGATGAGAATGTTGTTCGGTGGCTGGATGCCGATATAGATCAGGGCGAGAACGCCAAGGATCGTGAGAACGGCGAGTGGCTTCGAGAACGCGCCGAGCCGGAACGGGCCGAACTCGTTCCAGGTTTTACCTTCGGCAAACAGACCCGCGGCAATCGGCGTCGCGTAGGAGATGTACAGGAACATCGCGCAGCCGGCGGCAAGCGCCGCGAAAGCCGGGGAGTAGAGCGTCGCCGCGATCGACAGCACGACGGTGAGCCAGATCCCGCCGACAGGCGTGCGGTGGGTTGGGCTGACATGCCGAAAGATTCGGTGACCCGGCAGCCCGCCATCGCGCGAGAAGGCGAAGATCATCCGCGAAGTGGATGTCACCCCGGCGAGCGCGCAAAGATAGTTCGCAACGACGATCCCGACATAGAGCAGGTACTTCACCGGCAGAGCTACCGGCAGATTGCCGAGCAGATCGAAGAACACATTGCCGCCCTGTGCGGCCGCCTGGGACAAGTCCGGCATAGCAAGGATGATCGCCGCCTCCATGACCAGGCCGAAGGCGAAGGACCAGAATACCGAATTGATGATGCCGCGCGGCACGCTGCGCCGTGCATTCACTGTTTCCTCTGAAGTATGCGCAGCACCGTCGAATCCGGTGATGGTATAGAGCGGCAGCAGCAAACCGAGCAGGAACAGATAGAATAGATTGCTGCTGTGTGGCAGGACGTTGCCACCCGATTTGCCGGAGAAGTTGATGAACGTTGTCAGCCGCGACAAATCGTAATGCTGCGCGCCGACAAGCATCGCAACGGTCAGAACAATGGCAATGAAGAAGATCAAATAACCGGAAAAATCAATCAGCTTCGTCGTTGTGCGGATGCCCAACGGATCGAGCCGTGCGCGCCGGAATTTGCTGTCCGGACTGTTTGTTTGATGAAGGAGTCACGGCCCGACGCCGCACCGCATCGGGCGACGCGCCGTGCAGGCGCTTGCAGGCGCGCGAGAAGGCGCTGACTTCGGAATAGCCGAGCAGTTCTGCGATCACCGCGATGGAGAGATGGGGTTCCGCGAGATAGATCCGGCTCAACCGGGTACGAACCTGATCGACGCACTCGGAGAACGTGATCCCACGCTCGGCAAGTCGGCGCTGGAGAGTCCAGCGAGGGATGCCGAGCCGGTCAGCGATGAGGTCGATCCCGGGCGGACCTTCGGGGAGGACTCTCCGGATCTCGCTCTGCACGCGCGGCAGGAGGTCGATCGAGCACGGTCCGCCGCCGATCCGGCGCAGATCCTCGGTGAGTTCGAAGAAACGAGCCGGGTTCCGTGCGGGCATCGGCCTGTCGAGGGATTTTGCGCGAAAGCTGAGCGCGTTGGTCGGGGCGCTGAAATAGACCGGAGCACAGAAGGCTGCCTCGTGAGCATGCGCCTGTTCGGGAGCAGGGTGCTCGAACCAGATCTCCTCGAAAGCAACGTGAGACCCCAGGCTGCGGCGCAGCAGATTGGCGAACATGCCCATGGTCAGCTCGGCATCCTGCCGGCGCGACCAGATGTCTGGATCCACGATGCGATATTCGAGGCGCAGCAACGGGCCATCCTGGATAAGCCTGGTTTCGGTGTTCTGCTGATGGAGCACGAAATGAGCGGCGAAGGCGGCGAGCCCCGCCCCGATATCCGGTGCCGCGAGAGCGAGTTGGCCGATCAGGCCGAGCTGTTCGGGCTGGAATTGCTGGCCGAACAGCAGACCGAAATGCCCATTTCCGCTTCGCCGTGCGGCGTTTTCCATCATTGCCACGTAACGTGCCAGCGGCACCGTTGCGCGCGGATCTTCGAGATCGCGCGGGTCGAACCCTGCCTCGCCCAGAACCCGATCTGGGTCGGCGCCGCAGGACCGGATGAATTCGCTCACCCCGCAAGCCGCCGCAGCCAGGACATGGCAGCCGTGAGGCAGCAGAACGGAGAGCGAACGCGCCATGAACCCCCATTTCCGATAACGATGGACAGGACCACCCGATCCTATTCGGATGTCGAGCGCAACGACAATCGGATTCCGCACTTGTGGCTGATTGTGACAAATTCCGAGCCGAATTTCTTGACATTTGAACACAACCATGCGCCTCCCCGAAGGGGGCGGCATTGTCATGTGATGTCAAGGCGGACACACTGATTCCGTGTCAATGATGCGCGCAGGAGGTGACACCATGGATCAGGCCCACCCCAATCCGGGAACTATGCCGGTCGGCAATCTCGATCTCGCCGGCTTGCGTGAACTCGTCGCCAAAGGCGAGATCGACACGATCATCATGGCTGCGCCGGACATGCAGGGGAGGTTGCAGGGCAAGCGGGTAATGCCCCGCTTCTTCTTCGATTCGGTCGTGTCCGATGCTTCGGAGGGCTGCAACTATCTCCTTGCCGTCGATATCGAAATGACGCCGATCGCGGGTTACGAATTCACGTCATGGGAGCGAGGCTACGGCGATTTCGTCTTTCGCCCGGATTTCTCGACGCTGCGCCGTGCCGGGTGGCAGGATGGGGCCGCAATCATGCTCTGCGATATCGCCCTGAAAGACCAGCAACTGGTGTCGATAGCGCCACGCAGCATCCTCAAGCGCCAGATCGAACGCCTGGCGGAGGCGGGATTCTCCGCCTATGCCGCGACAGAGCTGGAGTTCCTGGTCTTCCGCAATTCCTACGAGGAATGCTGGAAGCGCGGCTACCGGAACCTTGATCCTGGCAACCTCTATAATGTGGACTATTCGATCCTCGGCACCGCCAAGGTCGAACCGGTGATCCGCCGTATCCGCAACGCGCTCGAAGCCTCCGGCATCCAGGTGGAGAACTCGAAGGGCGAATGCAATCTCGGCCAGCACGAGATCAATTTTGCCTATGGACCGGTGCTCGACTGTGCGGACGGCCACGTTCTCTACAAGGAGGCTGCGAAGGAGATCGCTCAGGTGGAAGGCTGCGCGATCAGCTTCATGGCGAAGTTCAACGAACGCGAGGGCAATTCCTGTCATATCCATCTCAGCCTGCGCGATCGTGAGAACCACCCGGTTTTTGCGGGAGGCGACGGCCATTCCAGGTTGTTTGATCAATTCCTTGCCGGACTTATCGCCCATGCCGCCGAATTGTCGATCCTGTATGCGCCCAACATCAACTCCTACAAGCGTTATGCCGCCGCCAGTTTCGCGCCGACCGGTCTGGTCTGGGACCACGACAACCGCACCTGCGCGTTCCGTGTGCTTGGCCATGGCAAATCACTGCGGGTGGAGAACCGGCTGCCGGGCGGCGATGTAAACCCTTATCTCGCCCTTGCAGGCATGATCGCTGCCGGGCTTGACGGGATCGCACGGGAATTGCCGCCTCAGGCCGGGCATCGCGGCAACGCCTATCGTGGCGACCTGCCGCGTGTGCCGCGCAGCCTCGGCGATGCCGCCTCGCTATGGCGTGGCAGTGAATTCACCCGCGCGGCGTTTGGTGATGAAGTGGTAGCGCACTACGCGCATATGGCCGAGGTCGAGGTCAATGCATTCGGCGCGGCGGTAACGGATTGGGAGCGGGTTCGTGGTTTCGAGCGGATGTGAGGAATCGATGGCATCAGAACATGGAACATGGCGCTTTCCGACGGAGGTTCTAGCCGGCGCCGGACGGATCGGCGAACTCGCCGGGCGGGTGCGTGATCTCGGCGTGCGGCGCGTGCTCATCGTCTCGGATGCGCAAGTGGCGCAATTGCCGTTCTTTGCGCCTCTGGTTGCATCTCTCGAAGCCGAAAACATCGCGGTTGCGTGCTTCACCGGCACCCATCCCGACCCGCTGGAGAGTGATGTTTCCGCCGGGGTCGCGGCCTTCCACGCCCATGAGGCGGCATTGATCGTCGCGATCGGCGGCGGCAGCGCGCTCGACTGCGGCAAGACCATCGCACTCGCCGCCGCAACGGGGCACCGCTTGTGGGATTTCGAGATCATCCACACACCACCCGCGCTCGATCGACCCGTCGTGCCTATCTTTGCGGTGCCGACAACGGCGGGTACCGGCTCGGAAGTCGGCCGTGCTTCCGTGATCACCGACGTTCAGGCGGCCCGCAAGGTCATCCTGCTCCATCCGGCAATGCTGCCATGCCTTGTCATACTCGATCCGGAACTCACGATCGGCCTGCCGGCGCGACTGACCGCCTGGACGGGCATGGATGCACTCGCCCATAATCTCGAAGCCTATTGCGTCAATGCCTATCACCCGATGGCTGACGGGATCGCGATCGAGGGCATGCGCCTGATCCATGACGCGCTGCCTGCGGCGACGGCCAGCGGCGCCAATCTCAAGGCGCGCGGCACTATGCTCGCCGCTGCTTCGATGGGCGCTACTGCCTTCCAGAAGGGGCTCGGCGCGATCCATTCGTTAAGCCATCCGATCGGTGCCCATTGCCATGCCCATCACGGTCTGACCAATGCCGTGCTGATGCCTTATGTGCTGGAATACAATCGCCCGGCGATCGAGGACCGGATTGCTCATGTCGCGCGCTGCCTTGGCATCGGCGACGGATTCGACGGATTTCGGGGCTGGATCCTGGCCCTGCGCTCACAGCTTGCCATTCCGGAGACGATCGCGGAACTCGGTGTCAAGGAAAGAATGCTCGACCAGCTTGCCGAGGAGGCGTTCCGCGATCCGAACACGCCTGACAATCCGCGCCCGACGGATGCGGCGGCGATGCGGCGCATTCTGGGGGCGGCACTGGCAGGGCGGCTCGAAGGGTTGTCGGCGTAGGCGAAATCGCTCCCGTGAAATCAGCCGATTCCGAAGCCGTTGTCGAGGCAGTGATTGCGAACCTACGCTCCTGGACAGGGCGAGTAGCGGTTACGCTACTCTAGCAGTGTGTCGGATTCGGGTTATCCAAGCGTTGGCGGTGGCAGGTATTTGCGCTTTCAGGCGGCCTGTAGGCGGGTGAATCCTGCGTCATTGAGATCTTCCGCTTTATAAATAGTCGTCTGTGATAAAATCCAACATCTCGTGAAAGGTGACGATTTTTGCCCCCGCAAGTCATGGCGGTTGGTGAAAACCGTATGAGAGCCTTGGATTTCTTGCAATTGAGCCACCGCGTTGATGCGTGACTTCCTGCTTCCGGTGGCGCTCGATGGCATCGGGGTGCCATTTGCCGCATTCATTCACCAGGCTGGACGCTGTCGCCCGGAATCCATGCGCCGTGACATC